>LBQC01000001.1:0-56383 GCA_000990565.1 Candidatus Roizmanbacteria bacterium GW2011_GWA2_35_19
AGTCAGTTATCAAATAAAAAAAACAAAAGAAAACAAATCATTATCTAAGAAATTTGACTCTTTTTTTATTTATGTTGGCAATTTTTATCCCCATAAAAATGTTGAAAACTTGATTAAGGCGTTTAAAAATATCAACAAAAAATACAATCTGATTCTTCTTGGCCCCGACGACTATTTCACAAAGAGAATACTTCGATGTATCGATACATCGAAGTCTAATGATCAAACATTTTTGCTTAAGAACCCAAGCTTACGAGATCTCGTATTTTTTTATAAAAATGCTATAGCCATAATTCATCCGTCACTATCCGAAGGTTTTGGACTACCTTTAATTGAGGCGACCTATTTTAACTGTCCAATCATTGCCTCGGACATTAATGTTTTTAAGGAATTATTAGGGAATAATTATCTGTCTTTTAACCCAAGCGATGTGAATGATATTGGTAACAAAATAAAAAAATTTCTAGAAAGAAAGCCAAGTTTTGACTACAGAAATATTATTAGTCAGTATTCATTTGAAAAGATGACCAATGAAACTGTTAAAATATACAAAGAAGTATTATATGGAAATTGACAAGCAAACAATTTTTAAATATCTGGCCCTTTTCGGATTAATTGCTACTATTTTTTTGTTGGTCAGCTTTCAATTTCTTTTTGCCATTATTGTTTTAATCGTTGCGATTGCTTCATGGTTGTTATCCAAAAAAGAAAATCTTTCTTAAATAAAATTAATAAACTCTTTTTACTGGCAATAAGTTAAAATATACCTATGCTTCAAGAATATTTGAAAAATATTTTTAATACCCACAAGAGAGGCGATGCCCGAGAAGAAAGTTATTATTCTTCATTAGAGAAACTAATAAATAATTTCATTAGTAAAAAAAACAAAAAGTTTGAAGTCACGGTTTTACCCAAGAAAACCGAAGGAGGAAATCCCGATTTTCGTATTTGGGACGGCCGTCAAAAAATAGTTGGTTATATTGAGGCGAAATCTCTAGATACGGAAAATCTAGATGAAATTGAAAATTCAGAGCAGCTAAAAAGATATTATGAAGCGTTCCCGAATTTAATCCTGACTAATTTTTTTGAGTTCCGGCTCTATAGAAACGGAGAGCTAATCAAGAAAACGACCATCGGCAGGTATTTTCTGATAGATAAATTAGAAACGGTTCCGCCCTTAGAAAATGAAAGCGATTTTATCGCCTTATTGGAGCAGTTTTTTTCGTTTTCCATTCCGAAGATTAATACAGCGAAACAATTAGCAATAGAATTGGCAAAAAGAACCGGTTTTTTAAGAGACCAACTGATAACGGAATTAAACAGGGAAGAAAAAGAAACAGGCACCCAAACGCTTGAAGGGTTTTATAAATCTTTTAAGGATTATCTGTTGTCTTCTTTAGAAATAAGTCAGTTTGCCGATCTTTTTGCTCAGACGATTACTTATGGAATGTTTGTGGCCAGGTCAAGATCGGAAGGCGTATTTACAAGAGAAATGGCAGAAAAATATATTCCTCATACCATTGGTATTTTAAGGAAAGTGTTTCAATTCGTTTCCTCGACCGATCTTCCGATTTCAATGAAGATTATTGATGATATTACTGAAGTTTTAGCGGCAACCGATGTAAAAAATATCATTCACCGTTTCTATCATGAAAATAAGGGCAGTGATCCGATTATCCATTTTTACGAAACTTTTTTGTCTAAATATGATCCGAAAGAAAGAGAGAAACGTGGGGTTTATTACACTCCGGAAGCGGTGGTTTCTTATATTGTCCGCTCTATAGATAAACTTCTAAAAGAAAAATTAGCCAAGAAAGACGGATTGGCTGATAGTTCTGTAACCATTCTTGATCCGGCATCTGGTACTTTGACGTTTCCAGCTAGGGCAATTTTCCAAGCGGTTGAAAACTATAAAAATGGTTATGGTCATGGTGGGATTTCTTCATTCATAAAAGATCATATCTTAAAAAATTTTTATGCCTTTGAGCTTATGATGGCGCCATATGCTGTTGGCCATCTTAAAATATCATTTCTATTAGATGAATTGGGGTACAAAATGGACGATGATGAACGATTTAAATTATATCTTACCAATACTCTAGAGATGAAGGATTTCCCCCACAGCGACTTACCTTTATACATAGATATAGCCGATGAATCTAATAGGGCTAGTATTATCAAAAAAAAAGAAAAAATAATGGTTGTCTTTGGTAACCCGCCATATTCTGTTTCTTCTTCAAACAAGATCGAGAAAGATAATGAACTTTACCCGCTTTACGAGTCTTATAAAGAAACAGTTCGTAAGGAGGAAAGAAACATTCAACCTCTGTCCGACGACTATATCAAATTTATTGCCTTTGCACATTTTAAAATTAAACAGGCAGGGTTAGGCATAGTCGGCATGATTACTAATAATTCTTATCTTGATGGAATCATTCATCGTGATATGAGGCGTAAATTGATGGAAGATTTTGACCAACTATATATTCTTAATCTGCATGGTTCAAGTAAGCGAAAAGAAACGACTCCGGAAGGTGGCAAGGATGAAAACGTTTTTGATATACAACAAGGAGTTTCAATAATCCTAATGGTCAAAGGTGAAAGATTAATGAAGTGTGTTAAATACTCTGATCTATATGGATTAAGAGAGGAAAAGTATAAATTTCTCGACACTCACGATGTAAAAAATACTTCTTTTGAATTCCTGACTCCCAAAGAAAAATACTATTTCTTTGTCAAAAAAGATCTAAAAACTGGAAATGAATATGAAAAATTTATTTCTGTAAAAGATATTTTTAAAAACTACAACAGAGGAGTTGTGACGAGTAGAGATAATTTTGTTATAGATGATAAAAAAGAGGCATTAATAAGAAAAATGAAAATATTTATTGATGAGAATCTAGACGATCAAATGATAAAGATATCTCTGAATCTAAAAGATGGAAAAAAATGGTTAGTTTCCGATGCAAGAAAAAAATTAATAAAAAAGACTTTAAATGAAGATTTATTTATTGAATATTTATATAGGCCTTTTGATGAAAAATATATCTTTTATGAGGATATCTTACTTGAAAGATCAAGAAAATCTTTGATGAAAAATTTGATCAATAAAAATAATATTGCTTTATTGTTTATGCGTCAGGTTTATTGGCACGGACAATATTCTCATTTTTTTGTAACTAATAAGGCAACTGACAGTAGAGTTTTTATAAGTAATCGTGGTTCAGGTGATGTTTTTCCTCTTTATATATATCACAGCAAAACAGATAGCTCCGAATTATTCGAAAATAAATCTAATAATATTAATTGGACTAATTTACCTACTGATATTCAAACCATTCAAGGATTCACTTCTAAGTTAACGAATAACTTTATACAACCAACAGAAGCAATTTTTTATTATATCTACGCTGTTTCATATTCTAATATTTACCGTCAAAAATATCAGGAATTCTTAAAGATTGATTTTCCGAGGATTCCATTTACAAAAGATTATGAGGTTTTTAACGGTTTAAGTAGTTTGGGAGAAGAGTTGGCTAATCTTCATCTATTAAAATCAAAATCTTTAGATTATCCTTCGGCTAAATTTTACGGACAGGGTGAAGGGAAAGTAGAGAAAGTAGAATACAAAGATAAAAAAGTTTTTGTAAACAGCTCTCAATATTTTTCCCCTATTGGAGAAAATATCTATAATTATTTCATTGGAGGGTATCAAGTACTAAATAAGTGGCTTAAAGATAGGAGAGGAAAGTCACTATCTTTGGAAGATATAAAGCATTACTGTAAAGTTGCTACTTCTTTAAAATTTACTATTGAAACTCAAGAGAGGATTGATAAATTTTATCTCGAGGTTGAAAAAAACATGAGTTTAATTATATGAGTAATAATTATTTTGCTTTTATTGATGAAAGCGGCGTGCTTGATGAATCAAAAAATGTCCAACCTTTTTTCGCCGTCGGTTTTTTAAGAATGTTAGATACAAGCATGATTAATGATAAATTAATAAAAAAACATTATGATTATTTTTCTATTCAAAAGGAAAAAAGACGAAATCTTCTTAAAGATCTAAAAAAAAATCCAAAAATTTTAAACATAGAAGAATTAAATCTTTTATTTATTTCAACCCGTCATTCTGAATATAAGTTTACAAATATTAATTTTACAAACCTAGAAAAATACAAAAGTATTATTGATACCTCTTTAAAATTTTCTTTATATTTCTCTGCTCTAGTAATAGACAAAACTGATCCTTTATTCAATCCTGCTATTTATAAGAACTACTGGCACGCCTATATAAAATACACGAAATTACTCTGTGGACATAATTGTAATAAAGACGATAAACTTTGTGTTATTGCCGATTATATGAACAAGCCAAATAACTCTAATGATATATTTGAAAAAGAAATTAATTCTTTGCCCAATGTTTTTAATACTTTAAGAGCGCATTCAGAGACTTTTATATTGCTTCAAATTTGCGATTTATTACTAGGTTCAGTTTTATTTGAATGGCGTGCAAAAAAAGGCTTGATGAAAAATTCAAACAGAGCTAAAGCAAAAAAAGAATTTGTAGATTATTTACTTAATAAGTTAGACATTCCAAAATACAAAAAAGATGAATTCCCCCTCGCTCAATCTTTAACTTGCCACTCTCCTATTTATTTCAGTGTCTGGCCATTAAAATTAACCAAAAAAAATGGGGGTGTCTAGAAAACTAGACTCCCCATGTTCTTATTATAGCAAAATAGAAACCATGTCAAGTCAAAAAAAAATCGCTATAATCTATGATTGGATTGATAAATGGGGAGGAGTCGAAAGAGTCTTATTAAATCTTCATGAAATTTTTCCCAATGCGGTTTTTTTTACTTCGTATTATGACGAAAAGAAAGCTGATTGGGCAAAAAACCTAAAAATAAAAGCCTCGTTCTTACAAAAATTTCCAAATTTCATTAAGAAAAACCGAATCTTATCGTTTATTTTTTATCCTTTCGCATTTGAATCTTTTAATTTTACTGAATACGACTTGGTTATATCAGTTACTTCATCATTTGCCAAATCAATTATAACTAAGCCAAGTACAGTGCACATATGTTATTTACTTACTCCAACGAGATATCTTTGGAGTCATGAAAGAATATATCTTAATAATAAGTTAGTTAGAAGTTTAGTTATGGGTTACTTAGAAAAGATAAAGAGATGGGACTATATTGCCGCCCAAAGACCGGACAAAATTATTTCTATATCAAAAACTGTTAAAGAAAGATGCTTGAAATATTACAAAAGAAATTCGACGGTTGTGTATCCGGGATTTGATGCTAAATATTGGAAGAAAATCTCAAATCTCAAAGCTCAAATTTCAAATCCACAACTTAAATCTCAAAACTATTTTTTAGTTGTTTCAAGATTAGAAAAATATAAAAAAGTCGATTTAGCGATAGGCGTCTTTAATAAATTAAATAAACTATTGGTTGTTGTTGGGGAGGGGAGCGAAGAAAAAAAGCTAAAAGAGCTTGCTAAAAGCAATATTGTTTTTTTGTCAAAAATAACCGATGCTGAGTTGGGAGGTCTTTATGAAAATGCGCAAGCTTTAATAATGCCCCAAGAAGAAGACTTTGGTTACGTAGCGCTTGAAGCACAGTTTTTTAATTGTCCAATTATTTCTTATAAAAAAGGAGGAGCGCTTGAGACTATTGTGAATAATAAAACAGGGATATTTTTTGACAAACAGACTGTAGCATCGCTCAGTCGTGCGATTGAAAGATTTAAGAAAATAAAGTACAATCTAGGGAGGAAAGTAGCAGAAAACGCTGTGCAAAATTTGAAACGTTTTGACAAAAAAATATTTATTAACAGTTTTAAAAATGTCATTTCGACCCTGAGCGAGCGAAAGCGAGACGAAGGGGAGAAATCTAGCGAAGCGTGATTTGCGCTCGTTTCACTCGCTAGATCTCTCGTCGCTTAGCTCCTCGAGATGACTCTATGTTATTATGAAAGCAATAATTTTTGCAGGCGGTACAGGCACTAGACTTTGGCCACTATCGAGAAAAAAATCCCCTAAGCAGTTTGAAAGGATAGTTGGAAATAGGTCTACTCTACAATTGGCCGTCGATAGGCTGCTTCCAGATTTTAGTTACTCAGACATTTATATTTCTACAAACGAGACGTACAAAAATATTATTCAAGAGCAACTTCCTGAAATTCCAAGTGATAACTATTTATTAGAACCATTGAAAAGAGATACGGCCGCAGCGATTGCCCTATCACTTTCAATTCTAAATTTAAAAAGTCCAGATGAACCGGTCGCGATACTTTGGAGTGATCATTTGGTCAAAAGAGTTGAAAAATTCAAAAAAATTATCAAAATAACATCAGAATTAATAAAAAAACATAATGACAAAATTGTATTTATATCACATAGCCCAAGATTTCCAAGCGTCAACCTTGGATACATCCACTATGGAAAAAAAATAATAAATCTAACAGGAATGAATTTTTACGAATTTATGGATATAAAATATCGACCTGATGAAAAAACCGCTAATAAATTTTTTAAAAGTAAAGAATATGCCTGGAATTTGGGATATTTTGTAACAACGCCCAAATTTATTATCTCCTTGTATAGGAGATTTGCACCAAAAATGTCTAAGAAAATAGAAGAAATTTTAAGTTTCTATGGAAAGCCTAATTTTAATGCAGTTTTAGCAAAAAAATATGAGGAGCTAGAAAGTATAAGTTTTGACAATCTGATTCTCGAAAAATTAGATAAAAATGATGGGTATGTAGTTGTAGAGGACATTGAATGGAGCGACGTTGGAAGCTGGGAAGCGCTTAAGGAAGCTCTACAATCAAAGCCCGATGATAATGTAACACTGGGCGATTTACATTTAGACAATGTTAAAGACTCGCTGGTTTATAACTATGATGATAAAAAATTGATTGTGGGCATAGATCTAAAAGAGCATATAATAGTTAATACCCAAGACGCAATACTCATCGCCAAAAAAAACTCCATGTCGAAGGTTAAAAGATTAGTCGAAAATCTTGCAAGCTCTAAGCATAATAAACTAGCATAATTAATATGATTTACAAAAAATACTTTAAGAGAATCATTGATTTAATTGGAGCAATTATATTGTTTGTCATTTTCTTTCCAATTTCGGTAGTGACTGCGATATTAATTAAACTAGATTCAAAAGGTCCAATCTTCGCCGATGTTCCAGAAAGGATAGGAGAAAAGGGGCGGAAATTTAAGATGTATAAATTTCGGTCAATGATCATTAATGCCCATTTTCTTTTGCGGACAGATCCAAAATTAAAGAAATTGTTTAAAGAATACAAAAAAAGTAGCTATAAATTAAAAAAAGACCCAAGAGTGACAAGGGTAGGTAAATTTATAAGAAAACACTCACTTGATGAAATACCTCAACTTTTGAATATAATTAAAGGTGAGATGAGCCTGGTTGGGCCACGTGCCTACTATCCTGATGAACTAGATAATCAATTAATAAAATATCCTTATGCTAAAAAACTGGTAAAAAAGGTACTTTCAGTTAAGCCTGGGATTACTGGTCTTTGGCAAGTTTCAGGCCGGTCAGAAATTAACTTTGATAAAAGAATTGCCATCGACGCTAAATATATCGATAACATTTCTTTATGGGAGGATGTTAAAATTATCATTAAAACTCCTTTAGTAATGTTAAATGGTAAAGGAGCAATTTAAATCTTATGAAAAAGGTAAAAATAAAGAAACTTTTCGTCCCAATTTTATTAATGGGTTTGCTGCTATATTTTTTTGTGATTCAACCAATAATAAAGATTAAGAAAGATTCTTCGCTATTAATTGCCTCTGCCAAGCAACTCAAAGCAACTTTTTCAAAGAATAATATAGATCTATTGAACTCACAATATTTAGATTTTGCTAAGAAGTATTCGAATTTTGAGAAATCATCAAAACGAATTTATTGGGCTTCATTCATTCCATATGTTGCTGATTACAAAAACTTTGTAGAGGCAGGCTCATATCTTGTCAAAGCAGGAGGCGAAACAATAGTAGCCATTGAGCCTTATGCTGACCTCATTGGTTTTAAAAAGGGAGAAAAGTCATTTGTTGAAAAATCTGCCGAAGATAGATTGCAGACTGCTGTGCTTACACTAGACAAAGTTCTTTCAAAGATAGACAACGTTTCAAATTATATTAATGAAGCCGAAAAAAGGATCGAATTGGTAAATCCGGACCGGTATCCAAAAAAAATTGGCAAGCTAGCACTTCGTGATAATGTAATAAATATTAAAGAACAATTTAAAGGAGCATCATCCCTGTTTGTTGACGCAAAGCCTTTAATAAAAAAACTACCAGAGATCCTTGGAAGCAAAAGGGAAATGACCTATTTATTCTTATTTCAAAATGACAAAGAGAGGCGGGCAACTGGCGGTTTTTTAACTTTTTATACGATTTTTAAAGTCAATAAAGGCAAGTTATCGATTTACCGGTCAGATGATATATATTCACTTGACGCGACGATTGGTAGCCATCCTGTGGCACCTCGTGAAATCTTGACTTATCATAAAGGAGTTACAGAGCTAAATATACGAGATAGCAATCTTTCACCCGACTTTGTTGAATCGGTCAAAATATTTGAGAGTTTATATCAAAAAAGTGGAGCAAAAGTGCCTTATGATGGGATAATTGCCGTCGACTCTAAGATATTGGTAGATATGTTAAAGATTTTTGGTGATACTCAAGCTGCCGGTTTAACTTTCTCCGCCGAAAATGACAGTCGCTGCGATTGTGCGCAAGTAATATATCAATTGTTTGACATAGTAGACAGGCCCGTTGGTTATCTTAAAGAAAACAGGAAAGGAATACTTGGCGATTTGATGTATGCATTATTCTATAAGGCGATTGGCTTTTCTCCTTCTAAGTATTGGGGAACTTTAGCTCAGACGATGTATAAGAATATGCAGGAGAAGCACATACTATTAAATTTTAAAGACAAGGATCTACAGAAGTCAGTTGAGAAGTTAAAATTTGCGGGAAAAATAAATAACTATTCTGGAGACTATTTACACATAAACAGCGTCAACTTCGCCGGAGCTAAATCGAATTTATTTGTAAATGAAACGATTACTTCAAAAACAACAGTCAGCAGTAAAAATGTTACTCGTGAAGTAACGGTTGAATATCGCAATCCTTACCCTCATTCTGACTGTAATTTAGAAAGAGGGGGATTATGTCTAAATGCTACTTTGCGTAACTGGGTAAGAGTTTATGTGCCTAAGGGCTCAAAATTGATTGAGTTTCAGGGATCACTAAAAAAAGTTCAGACTTATGATGATTTGGGTAAGACTGTGTTTGAGGGATATCTTGAAGTTCCCACTCAAGGCAAGGCGACCATAGTTGTAAAATATACCGTACCATCAGAAGTAATAAGTGGCAAATATTCGCTATTGTTTGAAAAACAGGCGGGAGTTGAAAGTCAGAAACTGGAAGTTATATTTAACAAAAAAACTTTATTTAAGGATGTAACCACTTCAGACCAAGAGATTAAATCCTTATGAGGCAAAGCCTTAAAACTAGGGGATTTGTGCTAAAAAAGAAACCCTTACTCAATCGAGATATAATACTTTCATTATTTAGCGAAGCGTTTGGAAAAATTAACGTTTTTGCTCATGGTGCAAGAACCATTACCAGTCGCAGATTGTCTCATATAGATACAGGAAACTTCATAACAGCCGAGATAGATAAACGGGAAGGCCGGTACTATTTGAAAGAGACAAAGTTAATATCAGGCTTTTCCCAAATTAAAAGTAATAAAAGTAAAGTTAATTATCTATCGGTATTTTTATTTATTTTAAATAAAATATTACCAGAAGGTCAAAGAGAAGAGCGGGCCTATATTATTCTTAAAAATTTTTTGATTGAAATTTCCAAAAAAAGTGAAAATTTAAACGTTATAAATAAGTATTTAAACAAACTTATAATTGCCTTAGGATACTCAAATGAAGAAATGGGCGATGAAAGAATTACTTCATTTATTGAAGACGTAATCGGAGAAAAATTACCCTACATTTAATATATAATAAATATCATGGAACCAATCATTGCACTGTGCAAAAGAAGAGGTTTTTTGTATCCATCTTCAGAAATTTATGGAGGGTTAGCTAATACGTGGGATTTTGGTCATTATGGTACTTTACTTAAAAATAACCTTCGAGATATGTGGTGGAAAAAATTTGTACTTCAAAGGAGCGATATGGTAGGAGTGGACGCCTCAACTATTTTGCCCCCGCGAGTTTGGGAGGCTTCAGGCCATCTGACTGGATTTAATGATGCTCTAATTGATTGTAAAAACTGCCATTTTCGGACTCGTGCCGATCACTTGATTGAGGATAAGATAGATCAAAAGGTTGAAGGTCTCACGGCCCAGGAGCTAACTAATATAATAAAAAAAAATAAATTAGGTTGTCCAAAATGCGGTTCAAAGGAGTTAACCGATGTTCGTAAGTTTAATTTACTTTTTGAGACAAAGATTGGAATTATTGACTCTGATAAATCAAAAGCTTATTTAAGGGGAGAGCTGGCCCAGGGAATTTTTATGAACTATAAAAACGCCCTTGATACACTCCGAGTAAAAATTCCATTTGGCATTGCCCAACAAGGAAAAGTCTTTCGAAATGAAATCACGATGGGACAAGGGGCTTTCCGGACCTTGGAATTTGACCTAATGGAATTTGAATATTTTATCAATCCAAAAAATTGGGAAAAAATATTTGCATATTGGCAAAAAGAAATGTGGCAATATGCCCTCGATATTGGACTCACGACCGAGAGGATCAGATGGAGAGAGCATGCGGAATTTGAAAGATCTTTCTATTCAAAAAAAACGGTTGATGTCGAATACAGGTTTCCGTTTGGATTTAAAGAGCTGTGGGGAATCGCTTACAGAACAGATCATGATTTGAAAAATCATTCATTAAAAAGCGGGGTAAGCTTGTCATATAAAGATATAAAAACAGGGGAGGAATATATTCCTCATGTGATTGAGCCGACATTTGGTCTTTCTCGGCTGACGATGGCGATAATTGTTGACAGCTATCAGGAAGAAGTCGTTAACGGTAAAACAAGGGTGTTCTTGAAATTAAACTCTAAAATTGCGCCAATAAAAGTAGCCGTCTTCCCTTTACAAAAAGATGACAATTTAAACATTTATGCAAGAAAGATTTATGAAGAAGTAAAACTCCGCTTTACTTGTGAATTTGACGATGCTGGAAATATCGGGAAAATGTATCGCCGGCAAGATGAAATAGGTACACCCTACTGTGTTACAATTGATTATGAAACTCTAAAAGATGATGCCGTGACAGTACGTGTGCGAGATTCTATGAAGCAAGAAAGAGTTCATGCCTCCAAGTTGTTAGAATTTTTCGGGACAAATTTGGATTAAAAGTTTTTATAAAAATAATATGAAAATTGATAAAAGAATTTTGGTTATAGGAGCCGTTTTATTAGTTATATTAGTCATTACTGGTTTTATGTTTTTGAGAAAGCAACCGCCAACTGATCAGGCCGAAATTTTGCCGGATAATGTTGCTATCCCGACGGTCGATAGCTCAGTCACAGTTGACTTAAAATCTCTAACAAGCAATAAAGAAATTAGTCTTGAAGTGTCGAGTATCCCGGCGGGGACAGAATCAGTTGATTACGAGCTTTCTTATCAGACAGTCTTGCAGGGTTTGCAAGGAGTAATTGGTACCGTTACCCTTGATGAAGGCCAGTCAATTATAGAAAAAAAATTAACACTTGGTACTTGCTCATCAGGAACTTGTGTATATCATCAAGTGGTTGGGAAAATAAAACTAACGCTTAAATTTACTGGTAATTACGGAGAAAAGTTGTACGAAAAGGAATTTACAATATAGATTTTTAATATTTAATATTTTTGTGTGAGGGGGTGTTTGATTAATGCCAATTATAAAATCAGCAAAGAAAAAAGTTAGAAAGGATAAGAAAAGAACAGTACGTAATACTAAGGTCCTTTCATTTTTTAAGGAAACGCTCAAAAAAATAAAAAAGGGAGGTCGTGGAGTGCCGGAATTAGTAAAAAAATATTACTCTCAAATTGATAAGGCAGTAAAAAAGAACGTAATTCATAAAAACAAAGCAAATAGATTGAAAAGCACAGCTGGAAAATTACTAGCCAAAAAATGAAGTACAAGATAAATCTGTTGCCCCAAAAAGAAACTTCCTTAATTGAGAAGCTGATGTATTTTGCCTTAAATTATTTGAGGTATATCATTGTAATCACTCAACTAGTAGTCATTGGAGTATTCTTTTATAGATTTCAAATAGATCAAAGAATAATTGACTTAAAAGAAGCAGTAGATCAAAAAAAAGAAATAGTTGAAATTGTATTACCATTATTGCAAGAAGCGAGTCGGATTGATAAAAAAACAAAAGAAATAGAAGTTATTATTAAACAACAAAATAATTTTCAATCAATGATTAAGTATTTTTTATCAACCTTTCCAGAAACAGCAACTTTAAATGCAATGGAGGTAATAGGAGATTCAATTAGAATCGCCGGTACCGCATCAAACCCGGCCCACTTACAGGCATTTTACCTTGTATTAGAAAAAGATAATAAATTTTCTAAGGTTGAATTTAAAAATATAAAAAAAATAGATAATGGCTATAGTTTCAGCTTGAATTTAAATACATTTAAGAATTGAACATGTTATGGAAAAAAGTAATCTAACAAAAATTATTTTCTCAAAAAAAACAAGCGACTACACTTTTGCTGTTTTATTTCTATTGATTTTTTCTATCTTTATTGTATTTGCAATCAGACCTTCGCTCACAACGGCCGCCTCACTAAAGAAAGAAGAAAAAGATTTATTAAAAATAGATGCACTTTATGAGAATAAAATAATGGACATTGCATTAGTACAATCTCAAATTGAGGAGAATCGAGACAGCCTATTTTTATTGAATGATGCAGTGTCCGAATATCCACAAGTAAACAAAATGATAGAAGACGTTAAAAAAATTGCTGATGAAAACGATTTATTTATAAAAAAAGCCAGTATCGCTGATGTAAATTTGCTTAAAAACCAAAAAAGCATCGATAAAATAAGTATGATTGTAGAAGGAAGTATAAATTTTGATAATTTAGTCAAATTTACCGACGCCTTAAAAAGTCAAAGAAGATTAAAAACTGTCGATAAAATGATAATAAATCGCGACATTGAAAGTACTGAGTCATCGCAACTTAAAGTAGTTATGACAATTAATGGATATTACCTATGAAAAAAAAGGAATTATTATTATTATCTATCGGAGTTTTTTTAACGGTCCTTGCCTGGTTAATTGCAGATATTTTTCACGCAGCTACACAGGAAAAAGTAAGAGCAAAAACGCAAATTCCAACTTTAGATAAATATCAGATAAAAAGAGAGATTTTAAATGTTTTAAAAGAAAGAAACTAATAATATGCCATATTCACAATTTTACTTAAAAGGTAAACAAAAAATTCCAACAATTTTTGGTTTATTAATAGCCCTAGTAGTAGTTATATTTTTAAGCGGTATTTTTGGGAAAAATCAGCCAGTATCGAGAGCTTCTAAAAAAATAGTCAGCAGAATCGAAGTCGCCAATTTGAACCCTGTTCAAGCGACGATTTTTTGGCAAAGTGAGGTGCCAGAAATAGGCTTCGTCACTTATAGCAAAGATAAAAATGTTTTTAAAGAGGTCGCACTTGATGATCGCGATGTTGCAGGCTTAAAAAAGCCATTTTTAAATCATTATGTAACATTGCGTAATTTAGAAGCAGACGCTAATTATTTTTTCAAACTGGTCACAGGAAATCAAGTAGTTGTAAAACCTGATGGTAGTTTATTTAATTTTAAAACACCAATATCATCTTCTGCGAATCAAAATTTAAGCCCGGCCAATGGAAAGATTGTACGAAGTAACCTGTTACCGCTGGAAAACGCAATAGCACTTCTTTACATAGATGGATATTATCCACTTTCGACATTGAGTAAAAGCACTGGAGAGTGGTTAATACCACTCAACTCTTTTTACAGAAAAGATGGTCTGGAGCAGAAAGTATTAAACAGTGATATAGAAGCTAAAATGGAAGTCTTAGATGAGCAAAAACAAATCTCAACGGTAACAGGTAGTTTACTAAAATTTTCGCCTGTTTCCCAAACAATTATTATCGGTAATAACTATCAGCTCAATGAGGAATCTCAAGTTCTATCGGCAATGGACGCAATGGGTGAAAAAGCGCGCGCTGAAATCGATATTACATACCCAGTTGAAGGAGGATTAATTCCGGGAAGAATTCCATTAATAAAAGGAGTGGCAAAACCTGAAGAAAAGATATTTATTACAATAAATTCTAAAAAATCATATTCGTCAATCGTGACCTCAGACTCTAAAGGGAATTGGAGTTATTTATTACCCGAACGGCTTGAGCTTGGGGAACATAAGATAATAATTAAAACTAACAATAAGAATGGAAAAGAAGTAACGATTGAAAGAAATTTTGTAATCGTAGCCAATGAAGGAATGGACGCAAAGGTGCTTGGTGATGCGACAGCGACCGCCGAAATAACATCCACTCCTATGCCTCCGAGCGCCTTTTATCCGACGGCAATTCCACAAACGTTCCCAACTTCTCCAACCCAACCAGTTACTGGCTTATTTGATAATAAACCGGTATTAGGCGGTATTACGCTTATAATTTTAGGTTTAGGATTCTTTTTAGTATTTTGAAAATTTTGTAAAATAATAGCATGGATATTTTTAGCATCTTGGGTTACTTAAATAAGTTTAGCCTGATCGCTTTTTTTATAACTTTTTTGGTTTTAGGCTATCAGATTTACTTACTTAAAAAAGACTCGAGTTTAAATAACAGTAATCCAATAATTCCTGATTTCAAGGAAGGCTTAAAAGTGCCGAGTCTAAATTACACAGAAATAAAACCCGAAAAACCTATTGTTAGTAAAAAGATTAATAATAAATTAGTAATATTATTACTAATCACAATCGGAGTGATGCTGTTAATATTTATGACAATTATTTTTAAAAATTCAAAAACTAACGATAAAACAGGAACGGGTACAGTAATTAAATTTATTTCATCAAGTGGTATTAAAATTTATTCCCCTGATTGGTTAGAACTAAAAACCAATGAGATTAAAAAACTTGAAGGAGGAGACGATGTTATTATCGCAATAGAGTCAGTACCAGATGAAAATGTTGACAATGCCCGATTCAAGATTAATCAAGATAATTGGGACGAAAAACAAAAGGTGTTATATGATAAGGAAAAAAAAGCTTTCTTTATCTTACACACGGTTGCAACGAGTGGGAGTATTCTAAAAATTGAAGCCCAGCTACACTCTAAAATTGATGGTTGGCTTGGCAATTAATAAATGAAATTAGATTTGAAAAAAATAACGATAGGCTTTGTCTTAGTAATTATTTTTGCAATAATATTTATTTTAATGCTTAATTTAAGAAACAAAAAAATAGAGACCACACTCAATAGTCAAAAGATAAAAGCACAGAGCAAAACATACATTAAGACAATAGATTTATCAGAAGACGCAGATAATCCAATATCACTGGCTCCAGAAGCCGTGCCGACCCAAATACCGAGTCAGATTCCAACATTAACTATATCTCCTACTTCGATGGTAAAATTGCCAACGCCAACAGAAACAATATTGGCAAAGAATGTCAGTCCTACAGGTAATGCTACAGTTACATCTATTTCTGAACTTCCAGACTCTGGTTTTATTGAAGGAACGATCGCAATATTTGCTGTTTCCTTATCACTTATTCTCTTTGCCTTTGTCTTTTAGGCAGTCTAAAGAAGGATTATTACTAGTGAGGGAACATTCAATGTATTTGTGTATGATGGAAAAATCTTCATTTTCAGGGACTAAAACCCAAAGTCCGTCATATTTATTATTATCAAGCGGTGGGTTAATAAAAAGGCTTTCATCGAGCGATATTTTTTTAAGTTCAGGATTTCGTTTTATGACTATATTTTTAACAATAGTTGCAACCTGTTGATTGTTAACTTCTCTTTTAACCAACCCGTCAAGGAGTGAATACAATTTGTCAAATGATTTAATATTTGGCTTAGCTATAATTATTAATATTGAATTTTTTACTGCCTCAATAACTTTCTGTTGTCTTTTTTCTCTGGCAAAATCCGTACCTTCTTTACCCTCAGCGTTTCTTGACCTGACGAATTTCAATGCAGTCTCACCGGTCATTAAAGTTTTTCCTTTTGAAAAAGAAACTGTTTCGAAACGGCATTTAAATTCAGGATCATTATTACAATCATTATTTTCTTCTCCAGCGATAGGGAATTGCTTATCAACAAATGAATTTTCAACTTCAACTTCGATGCCCCCAACGAAATCAATCAACTCCTTGAATTTGTCAAAATCAATAACAGCCGCATATTGAACAGGTAGCCCGATAATTGAAGAAATCTCCGCTCTTGCTAGTATAAAGCCTCCGCTCCCAGGCTTTTTTGCCTCGCCATATGCAAAGGCCGAATTTATTTTATCTTTAAGTGTACTACTCCAAATATCCCGTGGGATTGATATCGTGGTAATTTTATTATTTTTAAAATTATAGTTTAGGACAACTATAGAGTCCGAAAGATTTGGCCCATCATGGTTTTTGCCAGCAATTCCAAGAAAAAGAATATTTACCTGGTTATCATAAATATTTAGAGAACCCTTAGTAAAGATAAGCTTTAAGGGAGAGATCCTAAGAGTGCGAATCATAAAAATGTAATATGGCCTCAAAAGCACAATTGAGACGACAAAAATTAGGCCAATAAAAAAAAAGGACCACTTATAAGCTTTGTTCATATTAAAATCTGATAATATTATAATTCATGTATTCGCAATTATTCAATCAGTTAAACAACACTCAACGACAAGCTGTGTCCTATGCCGACGGGCCTTCAATAATTCTAGCTGGTGCCGGGTCTGGTAAAACTCGAGTCCTTGTTAGTAAAGTTCTGTACCTCATAAGTCAAAAAAAGGTCGATCCAAAATCAATTGTAATGATTACTTTTACAAATAAGGCTGCAGGAGAGATGAAAAATCGAATGTTAGATCATCATCTTGGTTTTGTCGGAACTTTTCATTCATTTTGCGTTAGGATCTTAAGAATCGAAGCGGAAAAAATGAATATAAGTAATGATTTTTTAATTTATGACGATGAGGATCAGTCGTCAATAATAAAATCGATAATCAAAGAAATGCAAATTGGGAGGTATACTGCCGGTTACTTTCAGAATAGAATATCTGCTGCTAAAAATATGCTTTTAACACCAATTCGTTATGCGGAAATATTTAAAGAATACTCATCAGAAGATGTCTTTAAAGTATATAATCGTTACCAGGTTGAACTTAAAAAAAACCAAGCTTTGGATTTTGATGATTTGATAATGAAAACGGTTGAGCTATTCCAAAAACATAAAGACATTTTAAATAAGTACCAGAATAAATATAAGTATTTTTTAGTTGATGAATTTCAAGATACAAATACTGCCCAATATATGCTGACTAAACTTCTCGCTGATAGTGACAAAAATATCACAATTGTAGGGGATTTTTCACAGAGTATTTATTCTTGGCGGGGAGCAGAAATTAAAAACTTAGAAAAGTTTAAAGACGATTTTAAAAACTCAAAAACTTTTTTTCTTGAAGAAAATTATAGATCAACCCAGTCGATTCTAAATTATGCATACGACGTCATATCAAAAAATTCTACACACCCAATACTAAAACTATATACAAAAAAAAATATCGGCGATGAAGTTGCTATTGTTGAATGTGAAAATGAAGAAGAGGAGGCATTGATGGTGGTCGCAAAAATTCAATCGCTCGTTGGCGAGTATGATAACCAAGAGATAGCGATACTTTATCGGACTAATGCCCAGTCAAGAGCCCTTGAAGAAGTACTATTACATTCATCAGTCCCTTACGTATTAATTGGAGGGACTCGATTTTATGAACGTAAAGAAATAAAAGATATATTAAGCTATCTACGATTACTTGTGAATCCAGTTGAAAAAGTATCAACAGAAAGAATAATTAAATTAGGTAAAAGACGATGGGAAAAATTTAAAGGCTATTACGAAAAAAACAAAGAAGCAACTTCAAATAAGCAAACGATTCAACTTATAGAAGGGATTCTGGCCGACACAGAGTACCTAAAGCAGTTTGACGAAAAAGATGAAGAAGATTACTCTCGGCTTGAAAATATAAAAGAGCTAAAATCAGTTGCAATCGCTTTTCCAAAATTAAATGATTTTTTGGAACAGGTAGCCCTTGTTGAATCAGAATACTCCTCAGAGGAAAAAAATAATAAAAATAAAAATGGCATTAAATTAATGACCCTCCACCAAGCTAAGGGACTTGAATTTAAGGTAGTATTCGTGGTTGGACTCGAAGAAGGACTACTTCCGCACTCGAGGTCGCTTGATAATATTTATTCACTTGAAGAGGAAAGAAGATTATTTTATGTTGGAATCACACGAGCAAAAGAAAGACTGATTATAACTCACGCAAAGCGAAGATTTATTTTCGGAAGAAGAGGGGAGACGATGAAATCAAGGTTTTTGGAATAAAAAACTTTCGAGTATAACAAAAATATTTTATAAGTGAACTCGCTTACCTCAGAAAATCCTCACAACCTTATAAATAATTTAAAGCACGACCTCTCTTTTAATTACTTGAGGTGCGCTCGGACATCCACTTAAAAAATATTTTTGTTATACTCTTCTATATAGGTAAAGACAAACGATATGTTTAGAGATAAATTTGGTAAAAAATTAACTTTGAGAGAATTATATATTAAGATAATCAATAGATTAAAAAATATATTGTTAGAATTAGTTGTTTTCAAGCTGCATTTAATTGGATGCATTCCATCTCACTCTTTTAGAAAATTCTTTTATCGACTTTTTGGAATTAAAATTGGTAAAGGATCAGTTATTCATACAAAAGCACGGTTTTATGATCCAAGGAACATAGAAATAGGAGATGATACTATAATTGGTGAAGGCGCTGTCCTTGACGGCCGGGAAAAGCTTATAATCGGTAGTCATGTTGACATTGCATCCGAGGTTATGATTTATAACTCTCAGCATAATATTGAAAGCGAGACTTTTGAGGCAACGCACGGCAAAGTTATCATTGAAGACTACGTATTTATCGGCCCCCGGGTAATAGTCTTACCAGGGGTTAAAATTGGCCGCGGAGCTGTTGTTGCAGCCGGAGCGGTCGTCACAAAAGAAGTCCCTCCTTATGCAATAGTTGGCGGAGTCCCAGCTAAGATAATCGGTGAGCGCCGTAATAAGGATCTTCATTATAAACTTGGTAGAGCGAGACTCTTCAGGTAATAGGAATATTTCAAATAATCAAATAAAGAAATAACAAAAAACTATTTGAACGATGTTAATTTTTCATGAGTCGGGGGAGAGAAGTTGTTTTTGATGGTAATGTTATTAAAATAGTTATTTTATTTTTCCAACAATTGCTATTGTTTTTGGCTTTATAAGGATTGGTTTACAGGGTCGTTGACCTTTACCTTCATATTCTGGGTGATAGGCACTCATGTGATTTAGTATTTCTGATTGGACTTGCCCGTTAAAGCCAATAGTATCCTCGGCAATTATATCTACGGGCCCTTTATTACAAGAAAACCTAACACCGTCACTTAAAGCAGTGCTTTCCAAAGCTCTTACAAATAAACCTTCATCCATAAAATAATAATTTAATTATATACTTATTTTTAAAATATAAATTCTTATGATTACAATTCCAAACAATATCAATTCTTAGGGGTTGCCTAGTCGGCTGTGCCGACCAAGAATACTGCCTGCCAGGGTTTATAGAAAGAATAGTACTTCTCATTAATTGCTAATTGCTCATTTTTGTAAACTTTGTATACAAAAGACGCCTTGCTGCCCCAAGCTGGGAAATCCACTTGTTTTGTAATTCCTTTTTTTAAGGTAGGGTCGTCTTGGTATCTGGCGGCCGGAGGAGATGATACATCCCATAAAGCCGTGTCAGTAATTTCAATCTTACGATTATCTTTTTTTCCATAAAAATGAAAGGACAGAAGATTATTTTCTTCATCAATTTCAGTTTGAATCAAGATATAGCCAGGAGTGTCGTTTTTGATTTTTAAATCAACCGAAGGAGCAAAAATTGTTGCGTCAAATCCGGGTTTCGAATCATTCTCATAGTAACTAACTCGGTATGCATGAGGGTGGCGTTCAACGATCGGGAGACCTGCAGCGAGCGCGGCTCGAAATAGCGTCGTTGATACCTGACAGACTCCGCCTCCGTCCCCCAAGACCGTCTTCCCGTCTTTTATGATGTAGGCAGGTTTATAGCCAGTTAGTGACGAAATATCACCGATTGCGTCCACGAAAGAAAAGACTTTGTCTTTTGGAATGAGTACCCCATTAAACTTTGATGCAGCCAAAATGACATTATGGACTCTTTCGGGGATGGAGTGAGTGTAGTCTGATTTTCCAACGGCAATTTCTTCCTCAATGCCGAAAGAATTAGATTGTGCAAGTGTTATCTCTGGTTGAATAACTTCATACTCTAATTTAATTGATTTACTATATTTTTCGTTTTTTAAATTCTTAATGTTTTCATCAAAATCCATTAAGAATTGATCTGATAGGATTTTTAATCCTTTCTCTTCATTTCGAAAACTTGTAACCTTACCGTTTTCGAACTTAAATAAAGCGTTTCTTGCCGGTTTATTATATGACTCTTCTGACTTTGAGACAAATTCTTTGATTGGCTCATGGTTATAATTAAGGTTGCTTAGGAGCTGGTACTTTTGAATTTTTATCAGGCTTGAAAATACTTGGTAAAATCTTGAAAGAGCATGACTTGATCTACCTATCAGGTAGGCCTGCTCGGCAGCTGTTTCCCCGTCGTATTTTAAATTTATTCCGCTCGCCGAAAAAGTTGAAATTGGTTGATCCTTGTAGATTGCTGTAAATCTTTTGTCTTGTAATTTATTTGATGCTTTGGAAAAATATTCAATAATTTGCATTTTCGTAAATCCAGAAAAATCTTGGTTATCAATAAAAACATTTGGATAAACTTTATTTTTAAATGTTAAGTTATACCTATATAATTTATAGAAATAATTTAGAATTATAACGGTTATTGCAATAACCGTACCTACCAAAAAATAATTAATCTTTATCCATTTATTATTCATTTTTGTTATCATTGATACTATGGATGATAATAATGAAAAACCCGTTGAAAATCAAACAGAACCAGAAACTGTGTACCAAAATACCCCCGATGAAGGCCCTGTTCAGATTGAAGAAGTAGCTCCAGAAGTAGATGCACCTGACGAAGTCCTCGAGCCAGTCGATACCTCTCCGCCAGTCTATCATGAGAGTAAAAATCAATATTTAATAATCATTTTAGGGGCCGTCTTTTTTGTAGTTATTCTTTTTTTTATAATTAGAGGGATCTTTGGAGGGGCGGCTAAGAAAGAAGTAACACTTCAGTATTGGGGGTTATGGGAGGATGAGCAAGTGATAAAACCTCTGATAGATTTATACGTTCAAAAAAATCCAAATATCAAAATTCAGTATCAAAAAATGTCTCCTATTAGCTATCGGGAAAAACTACTCGCAAGAAGTCAAGCAAAAGCAGGCCCCGACATTTTTAGATTTCACAATACTTGGCTTCCATCAATTAAAGAAATCGTTTCCCCACTACCTTCATCAATTATGAGCGGGAACGAGTTTGACAAGACGTTCTATCCAGTTGCAAAAAGTGACCTTAAGGTCGGTAATTTTTACTATGGCATACCTCTCATGATAGATAGTCTTGTGCTTGTATACAACGAAAATCTATTTAAAAAAGCGGGTGTTGAAATCGCCCCGTCTACTTGGGACGATATCACGGAAATAGTACCGAGGTTGACAGTTAAGGATAGAGGTGGGCAATTAATAACTTCAGGTATTGCGATTGGTACGACTTCCAATATTGAGCATTTTTCAGATATTTTTGGCCTATTATTAGTTCAGAATGGTGGATCAATTTCAAAATTAGATTCTCCTGAAGCGGCAGGAGCCTTAGAAATATATAGAAAATTTTCCGAAATGCCTCAAGGCTATTGGTCCGATGAAATGCCAAATTCATTAACTGCTTTTATACAAGAAAAAGTGGCAATGATAATAGTTCCTTCATGGCAAATTCTAAGCATTAAAGCAGCTAACCCTGATATTGAGTTAAAAGTTGTACCAGTCCCATCGGTCCCGGGATCAGAGCAAGTTTCTCTTGCCACTTATTGGGTTGAAGGTGTGTCAAAATATAGCCTAAACCAAATTGAAGCATGGAAATTTTTACGATTTTTATCAGAAAAAGATAACTTAACAAAACTATATGAAATTGAAAGTAGGGTAAGACCATTTGGTGAGCCGTATTCGCGAGTTGATTTAGCCCCACTTTTATCGCAAAATGAATATATAGGACCTGTTATTAAACAGGCAAATAATTTAGTTTCAGAGCCTTTAATGTCGAGGACTTATGACAATGGATTGAATGATGAAATTGTTAAGTATATTGAAAACGCAATTAATTCAACCATTCAAGGGGTGTCTTATAGTGAGGCGCTAAAAACTGCAATGTCAGGAGTTTCTCAAGTATTTCAGAAATACGGAATAGAAATATCAAATTAATAATATGAATTTTTCTTTTTTTAAAAAAAAATCTTCTACAGCTCATACATATTTAGGCCTTTTTTTAAAGGAGTCAAGAGGTGAAGTCATGATTATTGAATCAGTCGACAAAGATATATCTATTTCACATAGTGAATCTTTTGATTATTCAAATAGTTGGGAAAACTTAACAAATGACATAGAAGAAATTTTATTCCGGCTGGAAAAAAAGATTGGCCAACAATTTACAAAAACGATATTTTTTATGTACTCGCATTTTATTGATGATAAAGCGGGCGATATAAAAAAACCATATTTACAAAAAATCAAGGACTTAGTAAAAAATCTCGAATTAACGGCTTTAGGATATATAGAGTGCCATGAGGCAGTCTCGTCATTTCTTCAAAAAAAGGAAGAAATTTCACTTACGGCTATTCTTATAGAAATTGACGCTAACAATTTAGGGATATTTATTTATAAAGGCGGAAAAATAAACTACAAAATTATTGTGTCCCGTACTGACAATATCGTTGAAGATATTATGAAGGGCCTGAGCGACCTTAAAGGTAAATATCTCTTGCCATCAAGGATAATTTTATATGACTCTCAAAATCTAGATTCCACTTCGGACAAAATATTAACCCATAAATGGGGAAGTGAGTACTTTGTCCAATTACCAAGAGTTGACATTTTGACCTATTTAGAAGTTTCTCAAGGATTAATAGAAGTTTTTGGCCAACAAATAGGGCTACATAGCACGCACGAAAAAACTTCAAATGTAGAAGACAAGAAGAATGAAGTGATGGGATTTTTAATTAATGATGATGTAAAACAACTCGAATCCAAAAGTGAAAATAACATAGTCCTATTAGAAAAAAAAGATTTTCTTGGGTCGACAAAACAATTTGCAAATAATCTATTATCAAAATTCGAATTGTTATTCAGTTTAAGAAAAAAAATATATATAAATTTATCCGGTAAATACACAGTATATGTGGGATTTTTTATAATTATAATTTCTTTATTTTTAAATGAATATTTCTTTCATAAAGCTGAGGTTAGATTATATATGCCCTCAAAAACTATAAGTAAAAAAGCAGATTTTGACATTTTGTACGAAATATCTTCAGTGTCGGCCACATTATCTGATGAGATAGCAACTACTGGAGTAAAGGAAATCGGTGACCCGGCAACAGGCAAAGTCACAGTCCATAATTTTGACGATAAAGAGAAGATTTTTAGCAAAGGAAGTATCCTTGATTATAACGGACTCAAATTTCTACTTGATACTGAAGTGAAAGTTGCCTCATCAACTTTGGCGCCTGACGGGTCTGTAAAACTTCCAGGAAAGACTGAATCAGCGGTCAAAGCTTCAAATATAGGAAAGGAAGGCAATTTAGAAAAAGGTAAAAGATTCAAAATTGATGATTTAACTCAAAGCTTATATTTTGCTGTCAATGAAAGCGCTTTTGCAAACGGGACCCGTAAGGCTATTAAAACCGTATCAAAGACAGATCAAGCAAATTTAACTGCCAAAGTTATTAATCAATCAAAAAAACAACCGGATTTTTCAAAAATTAAAGGGGAGGTAATCATATCACTTACGGAAGCCAACCTTGTCAAGACAAATTTTTCAAAAGAGGTCGGTGAAGAGGGTGATCGATTATCTCTTAAAGCTACCGTGCAAACCAGTTATTTTTTTTATAAAAAAGAAGATCTTTTGAATCAGATAAAGAAACTTATTAAGAAAGAAATTGAATCTGGCTATTCACTTGAGGATGGTCAAATAAATTATAAAATTATCAAAGCGGAAAAAAAAGACAAGAACGTTAAACTAAATCTTGATATAAAAGCAAATGCAATTATGGATATAAATACAGATGAAGTAAAAAATAGTTTAGTCGGAAAAAACAAGGACTTGCTTGATAAAATTCTGAAAGAACAATTTGAAGCTGAAGGATATGACCTGAAAGCTGATCAATCGCTTCCTTTTATCAATAATTATCTACCGTTTTTAAACAAAAATATTAGTTTGATTATGACAACTCTTTAATTTATGCCGGTTCACGTTTACATAAAAAAACAAAATACTCCAGAAAAGAAAGCTATAACCGCATTTTCATACGCCTCGCTTATTATTGGCTCACTCTTGCTTTTTTGGTCATTTTACCCGATATTATCATTTGAAGTTTATTCAAGATTTTTTATTAAAAAATATGTTAAAACTCCAGTTTCAAATGAAGGAGTACCTTCGCTTAATGAAGCAAATTCGGTTCTTGGTAGTCTTAATCCATTGTCAAACAATCTCCGTGACTATACTCAAGCAAGTCTGTGGTTTCCTGATCGTCCTCAAGCTACAATTTTTAGCAATCTTAATGTAAAAGAATATGCCTTGTCAATACCTAAGCTTAATATCAAAGATGCGAAAGTAGTCGTTGGGGGAGAGGATTTGACAAAAAGCCTAATTCATTATTTGCCCCAATCATTACCTGGTGAATTCGGGAACGTTGCAATCTTTGGTCATTCAACTTTGCCACAGCTTTACAATACAAAAGATTACAAAACTATTTTTACCTACCTACCTTCACTTGACAATGGTGATAATATTTTTGTGAAAGTAGGCGACTTAGAATACCAATATGAAGTATTTTCAATAACTACGGTAAAACCCGATCAAGTTTCGGTCCTTGAACAAAATAAAGAAGCCTCTTTTATTACCTTAATTACCTGTGTCCCGCCAGGTACGTTCTGGGAACGTTTGGTTGTCAAGGCTAAATTAAAATTGCTTTAACCTATAATATTTGGTAAAATGTACCCCATGAATAGGCTAATGCAGCTCCTTTACTATTTAGCTAATTTTTTCATTTCAATAGGAGAGCTTACAAGAAGGGTAGTATATAGGATTATATATTATTTGGGACGTGCTATCTTTATAGTGGTTAAGGAGATTGGTAATTTTCTTCGAGTTGTTCTGGCGTCAATTTTTAATAAAGCTTCTTCAATAAAACTACCAAGGTTGCCAAAGTTTCCGAAAATATCTCTACCCAGAATCTCACTATCTTTTATAACAACAAGAATTAGGTATTTTTTATTAGGAGTGATATTTACGGCGACGCTTGTCTTGCTTAGAGAAGGATATATATTCGTAAAACAATTACCATCACCCTATAATATAGGTAAGGTTAATTTTCCAGTTTCTTCGCATATTTATGATCGAAATGGAAAATTACTCTACGAAATTTATCGAAGTGAAAATAGAACTCCGGTATCACTTAATTCTTTACCTTCGTATATAGCTGAGGCTACTATTTCAATTGAAGATAAGGATTTTTACCGTCATTCAGGTGTTGCTTTAATATCAGGAGTTTTTCGTGCTTTAAAGGAAACTATAATTACAAAAAACTTACAAGGAGGATCGACTATCACACAACAGCTAGTTAAAAGCGCCTTGCTTTCACCGGAAAGAACGGTTGAAAGAAAAATTAAAGAAATAATATTGGCTTTATGGACTGAAAAAATTTATTCAAAGGATCAAATACTGGAAATGTATTTAAACCAAGTACCATACGGAGGATCGTCATATGGGATTGAAGAGGCATCTAAGGTCTATTTTGGAAAAAATGCTAAGGAATTAACTTTGGATGAAGCCGCTCTTTTAGCTGGTCTACCGCAGGCGCCATCAATATATTCTCCATATAGCAATCCAAGCGCTGCAAAATCACGTCGTGATGAAGTTCTTGAAGCTATGGAAAGCTTGGGATATATAACTAAGGAGTCTAAAATTAAAAATCAAGCAATAGATATTGAAATTTTACCGCCAAAGACATCCATCCGCGCTCCACATTTTGTATTTTATACCAAATCGAACCTTGAAGATACGTTTGGGATCTCAACAGTTGAAGAGGGAGGGTTAAATGTAACGACAACTTTAGACTTAGATATCCAAGAAACCGCCGAGAAAATATTAAAAGAAGAATTAGAAAAAATAAATAACTTAAACGTAACTAATGGTGCAATTTTGATCACAAGGCCACAAACAGGAGAAATCATTGCTATGGTGGGGTCGGTAGATTATTTCATCTCAGATACTGGCGCATATAATGTAACAACAGCGTTAAGGCAGCCAGGATCATCGATTAAGCCACTCCTATACGCTTTAGCCATCGAAAAAGGCTATACAGCTGCAACGATAATTGAAGATAGTCCGGTGATTTTCAACATACCCGGGTCGACGTCCTATAAACCAGTTAACTATGATGGTAAATTTCATGGAAAGGTGCCTCTTAGGATGGCGCTTGCCAATTCTTACAATATACCAGCGGTTAGAACTCTTGAGAAAGCTGGCTTAGAAGACTTCATTGACTTTTCGGAAAAAATGGGAATTCGAACGTGGAAAGATAAGTCTAGATATGGTTTATCGCTTGCCTTAGGTGGTGGGGAAGTCACCATGATTGATATGGCAACTGCCTTCGGGGTCCTTGCCAATTCAGGCTACAAACTACCGCTAACTTATTACTTAAAAATAGAAGGGCCAAATAATAAAGTCAATCGTGAATATCACCCCTTTAAGATCAGAGAGATAGACTCAGGCATTGCATATATAATTTCAGATATTCTTTCTGATAATTTTGCCCGTCAATATGCATTTGGATCAAATTCACAACTTGAAATTCCAGGATACAAGGTTGCTGTCAAAACCGGAACAACTGATAGTAAAAAGGACAACTGGACAATAGGGTATACTCCGGAATTTCTAGTAGCGGTCTGGGTTGGTAATAACGATAATACTCCTATGAACCCGTATCTTTCCTCAGGCGTAACCGGAGCCGCCCCAATTTGGAATAGAGTCATGAGTTATTTGCTCAAAAATTACGGTAATGGGACAAAGTGGTATAGCCAGCCGGAAAATGTAGTTTCTAAAAATTGTTTTTACGGAAGAAAAGAATATTTCATTAAAGGTACAGAAAGCACCGTTAACTGCGGTCAAAGTCAACTTGGCACTACTCCAACACCAACTCGATAAAAATATTAAATAACAAATAATAAATAACAATTGAACATCAAATAACAAATTTTAAATGTTTTAAACACCTGCCTGCCGGCAGGCAGGTTTGTATTTAATTATTTGTAATTCAATTGTGGATTTGTTATTTGAAATTTATCATTTTCTTGGAGGTATCTTTTCAAATCCGACCATAGATTGAAGGACTTTAGGTACGAGGATACTTCCGTCTTTCTGTTGATAATTTTCAAGTATAGCTATAAGGACTCTAGGTGAGGGGATAGCCGTGTCATTAAGGGAAAAACAATAATCGGTTGAGCCATCCTTTTTTCGGCATTTTATTTTTAATCTTCTTGTCTGAAAGTCGCCCATGATAGAATTTGAAGCGATTTCCCCGTATCCTTTTCGATATGGCATCCAAATCTCTGTATCATACTTATAAATCTGCGGTTCACCCATATCACCAGTACACATGAGCATTCTTCGATACGGGATATTCAGTTCTTCCAAAATTTCCTCAGTATTTGTTTGTAATTCTTCATGTAATATTTTTGCTTCTTCTATATTATTTTTAGCAATTATCACCTGCTCAACTTTCCAAAATTCGTGTAATCGGTAAAGTCCTTTCAGGTCTTTACCATATGATCCGGCCTCGCTTCTAAAGCACGGAGAGAAGGCAACGAACTTCTTAGGGAGATCTTTTTCATTTAATATTTCATTAGCATAATATGCCGTAACTGGGATTTCTGCCGTTGCGGATAAATACGAATCTTCATCATTAAGCTTATATACTTCATCTTTTCCCCATGGAAAATGACCTGAACCAAAAAGAGTAAATCCTTTAACAATAGCTGGGGCAATGATTGGAGTGTAGCCTTTTTTTACTAGTTTTTGAAGCGCGTAAAACAATATTGCGATATGAAGTTGAGCGGCTTGATTTTTAAGAAAATACCCTCTGAAACCTGAAGTTTTTACTCCACGCTCCAAATCAAATAGATCTAGACTTAGCCCAAGTTCAATATGCGATTTTGGTTCGAAATCCATTTTGGAAATTTTTCCCCACTTTTTTACTTCAACATTTCCAGCTGCATCAGCTCCAACTGGGACTTCATCTAAGGGGACGCTTGGAACGTATGAGAGTAGATTTGTTAATTGCTGATTGCTGATTGCTAATTGCGCTTCTAATTTTTTAAGTTCTTCTTTAATTGTCTTACCACGTCTAACGATCTCCGGGGTTGGCTTATTTTTCCCGGCCTTATTTCTTTCTTCACGTAAAATCTGGATTTTGGAAATAAGATCACGACATATATCATCGAGTTTTAAAATCGAATCAATATCAACTTTGCGGTTTTTATTTTTAGCCGCCTCAATGACCTTATTTTTATTGGCGCGAATGAAATCTATTGATAGCATATATTTAATTATAAACTAAATTTTAATACAATATTCTGAACTTAATAGTTTCAGGAATTTTTTTTAATCTATCGATAGCTTTCTGTGGATATTGTTTGTTAACATCTGTTATCACATAACCAATATCCTCGTTAGTTTTTAAATATTGCCCCTCGATATTAATATTGTTTTCACCCAAAACACTATTGATTTTGGCTAAAATTCCAGGGACATTTTGGTGAATGTGAATTAAACGATGAAAATCTTTTTGCTGAATCAATTGAATGTTTGGAAAATTAACACTAAGCATCGTGTTCCCAGTATTGACATTTTCAATAATTTTTTTAGTAACAAATTCTCCAATGTTTTTTTGAGCCTCTACAGTATTTCCACCGATATGAGGAGTAAGAACAACGTTAGAAAAATTCTGAAGCTGGCAGTTAAATATTTCTTTATTTGTTTTTGGTTCATTGGGGAAAACGTCTATAGCGGCTCCAGTAATTTTTTTATTTCTTATATTGTTAGTTAGAGCTTTTATATCAGTAATAAATCCACGGCTCGAATTCAAAAACAATACGCCATCTCTCATTAATTTAAACTCCGCTTTGCCTATCAAGTTTTTATTAGCTGCTCTTCCATCAACATGAAGGGTGATAATATCAGCTTTCTTTAACAGCTCCTGAAGCGTTTCACATTTTTTAGCATTACCGAGAGCTAGTTTATCGATGATATCATAAAAATAAACTTCCGTTCCTAAATTCTCTGCTAAAACTGAAAGCTGAGATCCAACATTACCATAACCAATAATTCCTAATTTTTTCCCTCTTATTTCATAACAATTTTTTACTGACTTATCCCAAATATTTTTATGCATTTTTGTATTTTTTTCAAATATTTTTCGACTAAGCATAATTATTTCACCGATTATTAATTCAACAACGCTTCTTGTGTTGCTATATGGTGCATTAAAAGTGATAATTCCGTTTTGTGAAGCTGTTCTTAAATCGATTTGATTAGTACCAATACAAAAAGCGCCGATTACCAATAATTTTTTTGCTTTAGCTAAAACTTCATATGTAACTTTAGTACGAGATCTTATTCCCAATATAGAAATATCGGCAATTTTTTTTATCAATTCATCTTCATTTAAAGCGTTTGGTAGAGTTTCGACCTGATAACCCTCGTTAATAAATAAATCGACTGCTGCTTGATCAATATTTTCCAATAATAAAACCTTTATTCGATTTTTTGGATAAGAATAGGATCGGGGGAGATGAAGTAAGTACAAAAATTCATCAAAATTTGGCAGTACATAATCGGCCTTTTTAATCACAGAATCTCTTTTCACATTTTCACAGAAAACAAAGAACTTATCTGATAACCCGACTTTTTTTATTTGGTAATCTGTATAACTATCACCAATGACATAGATTTTTCCAGGTAAATTTAGAGCTTTTATTTGCTTAATTTTTCCTTCGTCTTGTGACAATAGATTTTTTTTATCAAAACCAATAATTTTACCTCGGTAATCAAAAATAAATTCGTTCGCGAAAATATTATTTTCGCTAATTCCTAAAGGTATAAATAAAGGCATAATGTATTCTCTAAATCCGCCTGAAACGATATAAATGTTATTAGAGTATTTTTTAAAAAATTCTTTATTTCGGGCAATTGAAACAGTGATTTTTCGTTTAAGTAGCCTTACTAATTTGCTTAAATCATTTTTATTTGCACTAATCAATTTAATTCTTTTTTTGAGAGATTGATTGAAAGGAATCTTACCCTCCATTCCAGCCTTCGTTATTTTTTTTATTTTTTCTAAGATTTCTTTTTTTCTTAGATTTTTTTGCAAAGCAATATTGGCCAATTCATCCAATGCCTCAACCTGTACAAAAGTACTATCAAAATCTATTATAAAAAATATTCTATTTTTATACATAATAAAAAACCTCCCTTCCGGGAGGTTGAATTTCTTAAATTAAAAACTAATCGTTATACTTCAACCTCCCGTTAAGCGGGCTAGAGGATGAAGAAGGTGAATAATTATTAGTAAAATCTACTCGATCGTTCATATTGTGATAATTATAACATAGATAACAATTTTTTTGTCAATCTTTTTAAAGCTTTTAATCTATGATTAACTTCCAGGTGTTCTTGTTCAGTTAATTCGTCATAATATTTATTAAATTCATCAACTATAAAAAGAGCGCGGAATGGATAACCATTAGTCGGTCTTCCGGTTGGCTTTTCAGCAATATATCCCTTTATTTTCTCCTGTTCGAATACAACTACACCCCTGGGGTGGAGTTGGAGCTTATTGGAACGACCTAGACTCACCCCTGGGGTGGGGGCGTAAAAACAAATACATGTTTCCAAATAAGCGGTTCTTTGGGGTTGTTTAACATTTTTAAGATTTAGGAGAGTGTAGGCAATAAGCTCTTCGTCTGACGCTTCATAACCCGGCCAGCGCTTTGATTTGACTCCAGGCCCATTATTTAGATAGGGGATAACTAAACCGCCATCGTCAGCAATGGTTGGCAAACCTGTCAAATTGCTGTAAAACTTAGCTTTAAGCAATGAATTTTCTTCAAAAGTTTTTCCAGTTTCCTCAGGCTCCTTCTCTACCCCGACGTCGTTTAAGCTAAGAAGAGTGATCCCTAATTCTTCTAATTTTTTTAAACCAAATCTTAATTCTTCAAGCTTTGCTGGATTATGAGTGGCAACTAGTATATTTTTCATACTGCGCTTTACGTTGATTTTACAATATAAAGAGTTAAAATATAGTTCAAATGACTATCTACGAAAGAACGCGTCAATTTGCGCTATCCACCTCGCACAGAAAACTTTTTTTCTATAGAAATTTTGGAATAGGATCTCTTCATAGAGATGGAATTGTTAGGCCGGAAATTGCTAGTCTTGCTTTAAAAGAATCGAGCTTAGCAGAGGATGAAATTAAAAAAAGACTTGGGAGCGAATATCTTCATAATGGAATTCCTGTTCCAACTTTATTATCTCTAGGAAAAGCCGTTGCAGCTGTTAAAACATTAACAAACGATGACCCTCAATTAAGTTTTGCAAAAGAAAGAAGATTTGTATTTACGGCAGATGATTGGGTTTGGGCGGAAGGGTCGACAGAAGACTCTATAAGTAATATTTTTGGTAAACCTCAGTCCAATGAAACAATTTTGGATATTGTATCGCCTGATAGATATCTATACTCTGCCTTTGGAGTGACCGACGTATTATTTGATTATCCAACGGGCAAAGTAGTTTTTGGATCATGGATAATTACCTGTTGTCTAGGCCAAAAAACTGAAAAACCTCCCAATTTTTTAGTTTCGCCAAATATCGCAGGCGGTCTAGATATTATAGAAGCAATTAAATTAGGATTAATACCTCCTAAGAAAAAATATACAAAACGCGCGGAATTATTTAAGCAAATTTCATTAAATGAGGCGGAAAATATTGTAAATGATGTAAAATTATTAGAATCAGATAAAAAGTATTCAAAAGTACTAGATCTATCAGACATACCTCCATCTCATCCGGTTTTTGATAATTACCTAAGAGGAGCTTTAATGGACATTAGTTATAATTAATAGTTATTTGATATAGATATATATATTGATTTTTAACTGATACTAGTTTAGTATTATTTATGGAACTGACAAAGTTTCAGGAAGTTCACCGTCCCAACCAGGCGGGTTTTTTTGTTCTCATATGAAACATAAATATAAGTTTAAATTAAAATTACCGGCAGAAATGCCGTAGAGCGCAGTCCCCGCGAAAGCGGGGATTTTTAATTTTATGGGTAAACTTGAAATCAAACAAATAAAAACTTTAGACGGAGCACAGTTACATTATCGTGACTGGAGGAAAACAATTCATCTTTATGAAACAGAAGATAGAAGTAGTATCTTTCAAGGATTTAGGAATGAACTAATGGAGTTAAGGGAAGAATTGGAAAATCCTAAAAAGAACAGAATTAATATCGCGGGCGAGGCGGCTGACATTTTGATTTATTCGATGGCGCTACTTGATCATGAAAACCAGTTATTTTCATCGCTTTACTCCAATGGTAAAACTGTAGAACTTTTTTCCGAATTACAAGAACTATCTAAAAGCCGAATTAAAGAGAAAAAGTGGACTTCGCCAGATGAAGTGTTTGAGAAAATACAAAAAGATACAGATACTATTGAGATAGTAATAAGTAATCATAGTTCATCGTTAAATCCGAGTTTAAGAGAGATAGTCTTAGATTCTTCCAGTTTAATCGTGATGCTTGGTTTACCTGTGGGGAGAATTGTAAGCGGAAAACTTTCCCGTAATGAAAATAAGTACCCCAGGGATCAATTTACTTTTGAATCACTTTCTCAAGATTACAATGTTCCATTGGGGCTAGTTGGGCAATCTCTTCAAGAGCTGGTTAAAAGAAGGCAGGTCGACTTAAAAGACCTGTGGAATAAAGAATTAGATGTAAAGTATCTTACATCAGCGCTTGGTCCAGCCTTTGGTCTACATTCAATCGCTACAGCATTTTTACCGTTTATGCAGAAAATTTTGCCAAATCCTCAAAGAAGTGAATCTAATTGATTATTTTGAAACGCTTACTATTCCGGCGAGCTCAACTTTACCACCACAGTACTTTGTAATAATTTCAATACTTTCTTTCAATGATCTTTCAACTTGTGATCGGGAGATGTCATAGATGCCATCAATATTCAAAATTATATCTTTTGTGTCTTCGGTTACCGCAGTTCTCTGGGCGTCACGGTAATTGAAATAAATGTTATATCCCCCGACTTGATCGAAATAAGCAACATCGGTTGGTTTATATTTTGTTGGCTCATTATCACCTAAAAGTAAAATTTCTTCCCCATCTTTTGGAAATCTTAAAACAGTAGGGAATTTTAGTTTGTCATAATCAAAAGCACCAATTGATACTCGATTTTTCATGACAATCAAGTTATAAGCATCAACACAAGTATTTATCTCATATAGCCCTTTTCCAAGAGCGATTCTACGCAACAATGCTTCAGGTGAGGGGCGTTTTGAGTGCCAGTCAAGACCCATTTCTTTATAAAGCTTTCTATATGCTAGTAATTCTGGGTAAGAACTGATAATTTCGTTAGTTAAATCTTTTTGAGACAAAATAAAATTATCGATCTCTTCTTTGAGTTTAGGATCGCTTTTTTTGATTTTAATATTCTTTATTACAGCAATTCCGATATTGACGGAGGGATATTTTTCAACAAAAGATTTATTGATTGAAAAAATTTCAGGATTATTTAGGGTCGGGAACAGATGGGTGACTTTTTCTTCATTTTCTTTTTCATCGATACTTAATAATTCGACTACTTTAGTGATTCCCAAAGTATTAATTAAGTCTCCGGCTTTAGGTCCATATTGTTTACCTGTTAAAGAAAAGTAAAAAGCTGAAAAGGCGAGTCTAGGCTGAATTTTTGCCTCTTTTATGCTTTCAAAAATAGCCACTTGGGGGTCGACATTTTTAATTTTAAGTTTTGTTAAAAGGATTTTTAAAAAGTTTTTTTGTTCAGGGCTTAGAGTAAAGGTGCTTTCAGCTTGCGGGATTGTTTTTTCGACCGAATACTTTTCAATAAATAATTTTGCATATTTAATTCTTTCTTCAAGTAAACTCTTTTCAACAATTGTTAATTCACTTCCCTTTTGATTTACAAAAAAAGATTCAATATCTCTCTTGGTTTTTATAAGATTCACGATTGTCCTAAATCTTGGCAAAAAAATTCTTTTTAGCGGGAGCGGGCTCACTGCTGATAGCTCAATAATTCTTGCAAAGTCGGAAGCGACCTCACCAGCCTTACCAATTGGCAAATTATTTTCAATTTTCAAAAAATACGATTCCATTAATTTATCGTAATCGTCAAAAAGATTAGGAATAGTATCGCCATAAGGATCAAAATCTAAGTGAGTTTTGATTGGGGTTCTCACTTGCATAAAACGGAAAACATCAGGTGGCAAAATCTCCGATACTTCTTTTGCAGATGACCCTATACCTTTTGAAGAAGACATTTTACGTCCGCCAATTGTAAACCACTCGTACCCACCCATGGCGTCAGGCGCTTGAGTCCCCAAAATCTCACGGCAAAAATGATCGGCCATATCGTATGAGCCTCCTGAAGACATGTGATCTTTACCAGAAGATTCGACTGTTATTCCAATTACTTTCCAGTGAGCCGGCCAATCTAATCTCCAAACAAGTTTACCATTTTCATTAATGGGTTCAATTTTACCATCATAACCGCAACCAGCTGCCCATTCGACCATTTTTTTTTCGCAACGATAATATACATATTTCCCGTCCCATTTGTAAACATTTGTCGTGCCAATTTTTCCACATTTTTTACAGATTGGATTATAAGGATACCAATTAGCTGGTTTTTCTTTTTTAATAACTCTTTTAAAAATATCTCGAACAATATCGGTTTTATCAAGAATTAGTTTAATGACTTCATTCATTTTTCCAGATTGATGCAATTTAGAAGACCAAATAATCTGCGGATGACAATTAATGGAATTAAATACATCAATAAATTCCTTTGCATAGTATTCTGCGAAAGACTTAAAACCAGGGGCGGGTGACGGAATTTTATATAATGGGAAACCCATGTATTTTTCCCATTTGTTTTTATCCAAGTATGAAGGCATCCCATCCATCTGATCCATGTCGTTAAATACATATGAGATCTTTGCATTCACTCCGATATCCTTCAAAGCTTTATAAACAAGGTCATGGACAATGACTCCACGAAGAGAGCCAACGTGGATCCGACCCGATGGGGTTTTCATATCATCGACCCATTCAAGGGGTAAGTTACGTTGTTTTAATCGTTTTGCTTCTCTATCTACCCAAATCATAATTTTTTTGTCCCGCATCAAACAACGCGGGATTTCGCCCTAACGGGCTCAACTTCACGGTCTGGCCAGATCATATGTTTAGTGACTAGTGACTAGTTGTGAGTCTACTGCCTCTAGAAATTTAATTAGTATATTATACAGTTTTTCAAGAGACTTAAGAGAAACCCATTCGTTTGGTGCATGGGCGTTAGCACCGATCGGACCAATGCTTAAAACCGTATTGCCATGAGAACCAAAGATGTTCTCATCGGCAACCGATGATCTAAAATAAGGAATGGCGGATTCGTTTGTAACTGTCTTTACGGATTTTGCCAGAAATCTTAAATACTTGTTTCCTTTTTCTATTTCGTATCCGTTTAGAAAAGGAGTCTCTCTTTTGACGAAACCAACCTCAACTTTATAATAATTATTATATTTTTTTAATTTTGCATTGATCATTCTTTTCAATTTACTCAACATCTGATCGTGAGTTACTGGTGGTATAATGCTTGATTCCAATATAATCAGAGTTTTTTCCGGTAAAGACATTCCAACCGCGGACGATTCAATTCTATTGGCAAAAAAATATTGTTTTTTGTCTCCTCGTATTTTATTAAGAGACTTGTTAATAGACAACAGTAATTCCGCGGCAAAAAAGTTCGTATCGTATCTTGTTTCATAAAAAGCCGTATGTTTTGATTCTCCCTTTACCTCTACCCGGTAAACTGCTCTTCCAATTCTTCCCGTAGCAATTCCTTGAAGTCCATGTTTAAATGCCGGCTCGGTCGATATGACACAATCAATATTTTTTCCATGCGATGACCTGATAAATTTTGAAGCACCTTTTGATATATTTTCTTCATCGACGCAGAAAATTATTTTTAATTTAAAGTTTTTCGGTTCATAGTTGATGAAGTTCAGTATGTTTATAGTCGCGCCGCTTTTCATGTCCCAGGCGCCCAAGCCAGAAGCCCGGTCGCCCTCAATTTTCAGCTCAAAAGGATTACTCTTCCAGCCCCCGGTAACGTCAACGGTATCGAGGTGAGAATATAATATGACGGTTCTTTTTCCGGCTCCTTTTTCAACGATAATGTTATCCCTATTTTTTTCTATTTTCTGCCTGACGGGCTTATAACCCCGTTTATTAAAATAGTCAAGTACGAAATCTGCAGTTTTTTTCTCATTTGGATACACGGAATTAATTTTTACGAGTTGTGAAATAAGATTAATTATGTCTTTTTTCATAATATCTTAAAATTATAACGGAATTCCTCCATATTGTTGTAATGTCTGGGTAACTTTTTCTCCCGTAATGTAAGTCATTGTCATGTGTTCAGTTTGAAAGATCGTACCGTCAGAGCCAATAAGTCTAGTCGTAAGGCCTGGGTCTCTATCAGAGGAAATTTCAGTATGATTGGGCAATAGTATCTCTGGATTCAGTTGGAAACCTGCTCTTCTATTGGCTTTAAGGACGGCCGCATCGTTAGCAATCCTGCTATCGGTAAAACTCAGCAAAGGAACGTTGTTAGTCTGGTGCATCACTTGCAATAAATATCTTTTTATCAGTGGCCCAAGACCCATTCCCTGCGCTTCTTTCAAGGAGGCGGAGTCTCCAATTTCTGCTAGTTGCATCCCGGCTAGGTTCATCATTTCGGCTCCGGTTATAGCCAATATCCTGTCATTTGTTCCGTCGACGACCGCAACATAAATATTTGTACCGCAACTGTTTTTAATAGCTTCGACTACGTTATAAGGATAGCTTTTAAAAGCCTCGCCATAAACTTCCTTGAGGGAACGTTTATAAAAGGAAAAATTATACGGCGAAATTGTGATGAATCGCAGTTCTCTGGAGAATTTATTTTGAGCAAAATTGAGCAGATCCTCTCCTCTTTGAGTTTCGAATTTCTGGTCAACGGCTACTTGGTGTACTCTTTCCCTTAAGTTTGTCATTTGAGATTCGTCTGCTACCCTTGTCCCCGTATTTTCTCCGGCAACGATCCAATACAGCGATTGGTCGGAAACAGAGGGGTTTGGAAAAGCGATGGATGCTTCTACTTTTAAAGGAGAGCCGTCGAGTCGTTCTCCGATTCTCATCGGTTCTTTAGAAATAGCTTTCAATATCTGCCTGTTTATACCTGGCGGAAGATTACTTAGGGAAACAGCGGCTTGATTAAGTACGCCCTTGTCTACAATAGTATCCAATACTAAAACGGCCCTGGTGTCATGGTTACTAATAACTATTTTTCCTGCCTCGCCTATTCCAGGCGCCATTGTGATCATTGGATCCTCTTCATCCTTATTATTAATTAGATACATAACGACTAAATCGCCATATTCTCCTCTATTTAAACTGGATGACGTAATATTTGATTTCATTCTGCATGAATTTGGTAATAATCCGGCAAATTCAAAACCCTGCCAAAAATTATTTCTTAAAACTGGAATTAAATCGGCTCGAGCTTCAGAATATAATACGGTTATCCCCGAACTATTTTCTCGCAAATAATCGATTAATACTTGCCTTGCCCAAAAATTGATATTTTTTGCCTCCGGGTCCTCTTCTTTTAATTTAGGATCAGTGGCTGAATCAGTCAATTCAACAAGATTCATATTGTCAATAATTGAGGGAATAATCTCTGCAACTGTAAGAGAGACGATTTTACCAGTTTTATCTCTTACTAACCCAACGACATTATTAATAAACATTTCTTTAATGGTATCTTTATCTAGCCGTACAACATAATCTTGGAAAACTGATTGATATATTTTAAGCACTTGTTCAAGGTCATTCTCATCAATATTTTGACCATTAATTGATATATGCTGAGTGTAGTCTTTTGGCAACGGATGAGGTTCTTCTTTTTGAGACAGTCGTTGAGCCTCATGAATAAATCTTAAATCTTCTTCGATGACTTGTTGTGACTGGATTCTATCATCACGATTACCTCCTAAATACACAATCGAGTTTACGGGAGCTTTTAGTGGTAACGGGATAACTGCATCGACTTGAAGGCGTATTGGAGAAGAAACCCGGCCATCTAATGAAGTCATAACATCATTTGGTGTTAAATCTCCCGCAGTAAGTACACGTGCGGTTATTCTTGTTATGTCATCATAATTTGGTGAAAGGGGTAATAATTGTGCATTTATAGCATAAGTTAATGAATCCATATCATCAACTGGACTAGTAAGAAATCCTTTAGCTCTACGATTGGGTTTATCAAAAGAAATTTTACCCATAGCACCTGAACTGGTTCCTAAGTTTTCAAAAGTCATTTCTTTTATGCCTCCTGTTATGCCTTTTTAAATTTTGGGGGATGATGTTAGTTTTATCATTATCTGAAAGTAATTCAGCCACTCCGGTTAAATTTTTTTTATCACTTTCATCCATATATTTTTCAATACTCAATGGAGGTTCATAAGTATAATTTGACGGTTCGGTGTAATTACAAATTAACCCCTCATAATTCCGTAAAACATATTTGTTGTGTCCTTGGGACAGGATATAATTTGGCATCACGGGAATTTTTCCACCGCCACCGATTCCGTCAACGACAAAAGTTGGTACAGCAAAACCACTAGTATGACCGCGGAGATGCTCGATGATTTCTATGCCCTCGGAGACTTTAGTTCTAAAATGTTCTATTCCCTGACTTAAGTCACATTGATAGATATAGTATGGTCGGACACGATTGGCAACCAATAACTTTACCAGTTTTTTCATTACTAGCGGATGATTATTTATTCGTCGTAAAAGTACCGATTGGTTTCCAAGCGGAATTCCGGCGTCAGCTAAACGATTGCAGGCGGAGGCGGCAAGATCAGTCATTTCTTTAGGATGATTAAAATGAGTATTAATCCATAAAGGATGATATTTTTTTAACATTGAACAAAGTTTTTTATTAATTCTCATAGGCATTGTCACGGGGATTCTTGTGCCGATTCTGACGATCTCCACATGGTCAATGCTCCGGATAAGTTTTAGTATTTTTTCAAGATAATATTCAGGCAAGGTTAAAGGATCACCTCCCGAAATTAAAACGTCACGTATTGTTTTAGTTCTTTTTATATACTCGGCCGCTTTTAAGATCTTCTGCCAGGAAGTCGGTAGATCAGTTTCTCCGGCGTGACGCCTGCGGGTGCAGTGGCGGCAGTACATCGCGCATTGGTAAGTAACATAAATTATCAGACGATCGGGATATCGATGGGTCAAAACCCCTTCAAGACCGGGGACCGGACAGTCTTCCTCTTCGTGAAGGGGATCGGAAAAATCGCTTGAACAAATTTTAGTTTCTTCGGTGGTTGGAACAGCTTGTAATCTAATCGGATCAAGCTTATCGTTTTTATCTATCTGAGATAAATAATATGGCGTAATTGTCATCCTTAATGTTTTTAGCGAGTTTTTTATTTCTGCCGTTTCTTCATCGGTAAGTACTAGGATTTTTTGCAATACAGTAGGATCCGAGATGCGATTTTGCAGTTGCCAACGGTAATCTAGCCAATCGCGATCTGATACGGCTTTCCAATACTCATTTTTTTTAGATTTTTGAAAATATCTAAGTTTAATCATAATTAGATAATCAGAACAATTAATTCTGCTATTATATAGTTTTGAATTATACTGTCAAATTTTTGGATAAATTTGACATATTTAGTATAAAATGTTAAAATTTTAACACTCCTACGCATGATTAAACTTGCTTCGGAGTGCAGGCAAAATGATAACAATCTCTCAAATAGTCGAGGAAATCATCAGTAAATCGCCTTTTTTGGAAGAAGGTATCTATCAGAATATAATAAACTATTCTTCTTTAGCAAGACTAATTAAGCCTAAAGTAGAAGAAAAGCTTTTTAAAAAAATAAAAGAAGGAGCAATTGTTATGTCCCTGAGGAGGATTGTTAAAAAAAGCGCTTCATATTTATCTTTAAAGAAGATATTTAATAAATCGCCGGATATGATTGTCAGATCGAACCTGATTGAGTTTACGATCATAAATTCCGGTACGTTATTGGCTAAGCATCGTAATCTGCTTGAAAAAATCAGCAAAGAAAATAAGTATTTTTTTACCATCACCCAGGGAGTATTTGAAACAGGGATAATTGTCAGTCAGGAATTAGGTCCCAAAATAGAAATCATTTTTGAAGAAGAAAAAATTATAGAGAAATTATTGAATTTATCCTCAATTACCGTTAAACTTCCTGAAGAAAATGTTACAACCCCCGGGGTTTACTATTTCATTCTTAAAGCGCTTGCATGGAATGGTATTAATATTGTTGAAGTTGTCTCAACTTATCACGAAATTACATTGATTTTAGAGACAAAAGAAATTGATAGAGCCTTTTCTGTTTTAAAAAGTTCTATGACTATTTAATCTCAACAATTTTGTATTTTATTTTCCCGGCAGGGACTTTTACCTCAACCCAGTCTCCCGGTTTTTTTCCGACCAGTGCTTGACCGATTGGAGAAGTCTGAGATAATTTTTTATTCATCGGATCAGCCTCAAATTCACCAACTATTTGAAATAATTCCTTCTTTCCATCAATCTCAACAGTGACTGAAGTTCCCACTTCAATTTTATTGCCACTAGCATGGTTCTCAACTACCTCAACGGTTTTTAAAATTGCTTCAATTTCTTGGACTCTACCTTCAACAAATGCGAGATCTTCCTTGGCTGCGGAGTACTCACTATTTTCAGATAAGTCACCCATCGATCTTGCTTTGTGAAGTCTTTCAACCGCGTAGGGTCTTTTTTTAGTAACAAGTTCATCGAGTTCCTTTTTTAAATTCTCAAAACCTGACTTTGTTAACTGTGTTTTTTTCATAAAAAAAATAAAAACCCCGTTCGAACCCCGGGATTTAATGATAAAATAGTACTACAAAGTAGGAGTAAAGTCAAATTTTTGGTCCCATCGTCTAGTGGTTAGGACGGCAGGTTCTCATCCTGTAAACACCGGTTCGACTCCGGTTGGGATCACAAAAAAAATCCCGCCTTGCGGCGGGATTTTTAATATAGGTTACTTATTTTATTGGGCAGTTTCCAGAGTAAATAATTTATCATGGAATTCCCAGAATTTGCCTTGATCAGCAGCACAAAGCGAGGCTTCGGCGGCCTTTTGGGCATTTGGATGAATTTGGGTAAGTGGGAAATGCATGTAATAAAATAGGACATCATTTTTATAAGTCTTAAGTATCTGATCTACAGTTGGAAACGCTCTTATACAGAATGGACATTCAAAATCAGAGAACTCAACTACTGTTACTTTCGCTGATTTGGGCCCTTTTACTTGCGCTCCTTTTGTATCGATTTCCTTAGGAACAGGGTTGAAAGCCTGATTTTGTGGATCTGAGCAATATTTCTGAAGCTCAGTGGAGTAAGAGGTACAGTCAGTTGATCCAGTACCAGCTAACTCTTTATCAATAATCTCTTTGAAAAACTCAAAAGGAAAAGCTCCCGCTAAGAATCTCCCATTTATGAAAAATCCAGGCGTTCCTTGGACTCCGACTGAGGAGCCATAAGCTGTCTGTGCTTCAACATCGCCTTTTTTAGTATTGTCATCAAGACATTTATTAAATTTTCCTGTATTTAATTTTAATTCCTTGGCATATTTTTTTAAATTTTCTACTTTAAGAGGCGACTCTTGTTGAACTCCAGCGCCTCCCCCTCCTCCCGACGCAACTTTCTTTTCAAGTGCCATCACTTTAACAAATAAATAAATCGAAAAGACCGTGATTACGGCCATCATGACATAAAGAACATTATTCGACTTTGAAGAAACCGATGTGGCTTCTGACATGGTCGTATTTTTTGCTTTTGGCATATTTAAATTTTAAATAATAACTATTAATTATTACCTATTAAGTATTAATTACCTAATAACTGTACCGTTTTTTATTTTTTTGTCAAGGGGGACAAGCACAAACTCTATATCATCTTCTGCAACAAGCACCATTCCATTCGAGCTCATGCCCATCATTTGCTTTGCCTCTAAATTTGACAGAAAAATATATTTATTTCCAATGAGATCTTCCGGAGAATATTTAGGAGCAAGACCTGATAAAATATCAACTTCTCCATAATCGGCTCCTAAATCGACCTTCAACTTAATTAAATACTTTGATTTCTCAACAAGTGACGCTTCTTTAACTTCACCGACCCTAAAATCTAACTTGCTAAAATCCGGAAAAGCAATCGTATCTTTTTTCATTGTGCTAAAAATGATAATCCATCGTTTACAAATTATCAACCTTTTCTTATCAGTGTAATGTTACACTGATAAGAATATGGAGATGGTTGATGTGGTTGATGAAAATTTGAAAGTTTTAAATTCGGTTGAAAAGCAAAAAGCTCATGACCAGGGACTACTTCACGCGACGGTTATTGCTGAAATTATTAACTCAAAGGGTGAATGGCTTTTGGTAAAGCAGGCCGGACATAAGCAAGATCCTGGCCAATTCGTTTCCCCAGTTGGAGGGCACGTCGGGTCAGGTGAAAAATATGAAGTTGCTTTAAAGAGGGAGGCAATGGAAGAGGTGGGCTTAAAAAATTTTATATTTAAATCAGTTGGTAAAAAAATATACAAGAGACAGTGGCCTAAAGGAATAGAAAATCATTATTTTATTGTTTATGAAATCAATTCTGATGAAGAGCCTACTCTTAACGATGAGTCAGTTGAGTTTAAGCGATTTAAAGTTTCAGAAATTAAAAATCTTCTTAAATCAAATCCCGATTACTTTGGTTTAGCCTTTCATTTTGTTGTCAAAAGTTTCTATTCTTCTTTATTTTTAGATTAAGATTTTTACTTAGCGTATATTCTGTAGAGATTGCTCCCAATTTTTTCAAATTTGTAGATCTTTAGACTACCAATTTCTGAAGTATTTTTAACATGCGGGCCACCGCAGAACTCTTTTGAGTAGCTGCCAACGAAATATACCTTAACCATTTCCGGATATTTTTCACGGAAAAAAGATCGTGCTCCAATTTTTAATGCCTCATCTTTCGGAACAATCTTAAACTCAACTGGTAATGATTCTTTAATTTTTTGATTGATTATTTCTTCAATTTTTCTCAAATCGTTTTCTTCAAGTTTTTTAATTGAATAAAAATCGAATCTCAATCTCTCAACCGTAATATTTGATCCCTCTTGGCGGACATCACTTCCCAAAACGTCAAACAATGCCTGATGAAGTAGGTGAGTCGCGGTATGATATTTAATGGTTTGCACTGCATGATCGGCGAGGCCACCTTTAAACATACCGACTGAGTAAGCTCGCGATTTTGTTTTATGCTCGTTTAATAATTTTTCTACTTTCTTAAAATCTCCTGTCCAGTTTAAGTCATTTACGATAATATCTAAAGGTAGGCCATAAGTTGTGATAAATTCAAAAACTTCTTCAGGAGTTATTGGGCCATAAGATGGTCCTACGCCAACTAACTCTGTTCCTACAGGACCTGGTACTGAAGATTTTGAAGAAAGTAATTTATGCCATTTATCTAAAGCTTTTTTAAGAGTAATCATGAATCCATCTGTTTCGTTATCAATTATTTCTTTCATGTCAATTAGTTTTTCAATTTCCGGGTAACTATTCTTATAAATATCTATCACGGGATTTATTAATGTAGATATTTTACTTTTTTGATCCCCCCATTTATACACTTGCATGACTGATTTTCTCAATAAACGTCTTAAAACATATCCTTGAGCTTTATTGGAGGGCGTTATACCTGAAAATAATAGAAATGATGCAGCCTTGATGTGATCAGCTAGAATTCTAAACGAATATTGAACGTTCTTATCTGTATATTTAAATTTAGAAAAAATATTAATTTCAATTTCTTCAATAATTTTTTTAAAAACACTGGTAAGAAAAACATCCGGGTCATCATTCAAGGCCGCTAAAATTCTTTCCAATCCTCCACCAAAGTCGACATTCATTGCGGGGAGTTCTTGGAAGTCACCAGACGGCGCCTTCTTATATTGCATAAAGACACAATTTCCAATTTCCATAAAGCGGCCACAGTCACAATTTGGGTGGCATTTTTCTCCGAATTTTTTATCATGTGTGACTTGAGTAAACTCATAAAAAACTTCGGAGTCCGGTCCGCCTGGCTCGCCAGCCGGCATGTTATCAGGGACGCCTGCCCTTGACCACCAGTTCTTTTCCGGTCCGTATTTGAAGATTCTATTTTCCGGAAGCCCAAGTTTTTTCCAGATCTCGATTGAATCCACATCGGGTGGTAAATTATTTTTCTTATCTCCCGCAAAGATGGTGACATATAATTTATCTTTTGGTAAACCAAGTTCTGAGGTCAGGAATTCCCAAAACCAGGAGATCTGCTCTTTTTTGAAATAATCACCCAGTGACCAATTACCCATCATTTCAAAGAAAGTTGTGTGGCGGTTATCACCGACTTCTTCAATGTCCTGGGACGGGGAATAGGGGGAATTTCCTTATGACTATTCTTTTCCCAAAACTTGGCAAATTTTTCTCTAAGTTGGACATGGGTTAAAGACATATAGTAGAATTATAACACTAGAATTTCTAATTTCTAATTCCTAATTTCTGGTTAATTGAATAAAAATTTAATATTATTCATGCTAATACAAACATCTGACCTAAATTCAATCAAAACCTTATTCAAGAAATTCGTCTTACCGAAATCTAATAGTCATAAAGGTCAAAACGGAAAGGTTTTGATTATTGGAGGATCGTCACTTTTTCACGCCGCCTCTCTTTGGTCGGCCGAGGTTGCATCGCATTTTGTCGACATGGTTCACTATTCGTCAACCATTGAAAATGAAAAAATATTTCATGAATTAAAAAAAGTTTTTCGAAACGGAATGATTGTACCTCAAAGCCAACTAGAGCATTATGCCGCAGAGGATGATGTTATTTTATTAGGGCCCGGAATGATGCGTGACGGAAACGAAGGCAAATATACATTTGAAATAACAAAAAAACTCATCGAAAAATTTTCTGAAAAAAAATTTGTTTTTGATGCGGGCGCATTGCAGATGATGAGTCCGGATTTGCTACTTAGATTAAAAAATAAAGCGATTATTACTCCTCATCAAAAAGAATTTGAGAGACTTTTTGGGATTCCAGTATTAGATAAACCACAAAATGAGAAAGAAATAATAGTTAAAGAAACTGCAAAAAAATACGGGGTTGTCATATTACTTAAAGCAATTATCGATATTGTCTCAGATGGAGTGACGACTTATATAATTGAAGGTGGAAATGCAGGAATGACTAAAGGAGGGACAGGGGATGTGATGTCAAGCCTATGTACTTCTTTCTATATACAAAATAATCCGCTTGAGGCGGCTTTATTTTCATCATTATTACTTAAAATAACGGCGGAGGAGCTTTTTAAGGATTCAGGATATTGGTATAATGTAAGTGATATAATAGACGGGTTACCAAAAACTTTGAATAACTTAATTTTGAAATAAATATGAAAAAAGAGACACTGACAGCAATAATTTTTGGAATATTTTTAGGTGGAGTAGTCGCTTTTTTTATTATCAATAAAACAAAGGAAATTGAACTCAATAAAAATAAAGTAATTGCGCCGAAAAATAATCTCAATAATAATAAAAATATACCCGATAATACTCAAGCGCAGCCACTTGAAATCACTTCCCCCCAAGATGGGCTCATCGTCAGTCAAAATAGCACTTCAATAGCCGGAAAAGTCGAAAAGGACACGCTTTTAGTAATCCAGTCACCAATAAAAGATATGACCTTCTTGACAATTAAAAGTGATTTCAAAATAAGCTTTCCTTTAGCACTGGGAGAAAACGTCATAAAAATTGTTGCTTATCCAAAAAATAAGACATTTCGACCACAAGAAAAAGATTTAAAAATCTATTATATTGACTCAGAACTATGAAAAAAACATTACTTATTAGCTTATTAGTTACTTTATTACTAAGTTACTTGGCAATATCAACTTATGGTCAGACCGAGATAGCGTCAGAGTCAGCTACTCCTACCACAGCTTCATCAGTTGAGGATTCTGATATAAAAACGTTGAAAGAAAAAGTTGCTAACAAGGTATCAGAGATTAGACAAAAAAATAATAAGGCCATATCAGGCTTCGTCTTGTCAAACAAATCTTCCATTATTAAATTGAAAACATATGAAAATGAAGAATTCGAAGTTGAATTAGATGACACGCTTACCAAGTATTTCAAAATAACCGGTATCCAAAAAAAAGAAATTAAAGCTGACGATATTGAAAAAGATGATTATATTATCGTCACCGGGGTATTAGTAGACAAAAGAATCACAGCGAACTCTGTATTTGTCGACGAAGGATTTTTGGTTGAAGTTGGCAAGGTAGCAGAAATAGATAAAGAAAATTACTCAATAAAAATTGTGACAACTGCTAAGGATAACTTTACTTTGGATATTGAAGATTCAACAAAACAGAGTATGCTAAACATAAAAACAAATGAAGCTGAGGCAGCCGGTTTTTCAAAAATAAAAGAAGGCGACACAATTCACTTTGTAGTAAAGCAATTGGCAATTAATAAAAATAATAGCTATTCCGCCGTCAAAATTCTTATTATCCCGCAGGAATACTTTTTAAAATAACTGTAAATTTAAAATCTTTCAATAACTATGTTTAACATTTTTAAAAAATTATTTAATTTTAATCTTAAAGAAATAGAGAGGATTAAAAAAATCGTTGAGGAAATAAATCGACTTGAAGATAAGGCGAGAGTCCTTAAAGATGAAGATTTTACTAAAGAGACAAAAAAACTAAAAGAAAAAATCGGTGGAGATTCGTCAGTTTTGACGAGTTATTTACCTTGGGCGTATGCTTTGGTCAGAGAAGCGGCTAGACGGACTCTTGGGCAAAGGCACTTTGATGTTCAGATGATCGCGGCAGTCGCCTTGCATGAGGGAAAAATTGCGGAGCAAAAAACTGGAGAAGGTAAGACGCTATCGGCAACACCGGCCCTTTATTTAAATGCATTAACGGGGAGGGGAGTCCACTTAGTTACCGTCAATGACTATTTAGCCCGACGTGACGCCGGGTGGATGGGTAAGATATTTGATTTCTTAGGACTAACAACAAGCGCCATTATATCTGATAAATCATTTCTTTACGTCAAAGATTTTAATGATTCAAATTCTTCAGACTGGAGACTCTCACATTTGAAAAATACTACGCGTCAAGAAGCGTATAAGGCCGATGTGACTTACGGGATTAATTCTGAGTTTGGATTCGACTACTTACGAGACAATATGGCCCAAAATAACAATGATTTGGTTCAAAGAGAATTTAATTTTGCGATCATTGATGAGGCGGACTCGGTACTCATTGATGAGGCACGAACCCCTCATATTATTTCGGCACCATATGACGAGGATACTTCAAAATACTATCGATATGCGCAAATAGTTGAACAATTAAGTGAAAAAGGCGATTACATAATTGATGAAAAATTAAAAACTGCTAATTTAACCGATGCAGGAATTCTAAAAATTGAATCTCTTCTTGGAGTAACAAATATTTATGAAAAAGACTTTGATACTTTATTTCATATTGAAGCATCGCTTAAAGCAAGGGCTCTATTTAAAATTGACAAAGATTATATTGTCAAAGATGGGGAAGTAATTATAGTTGATGAATTTACAGGAAGACTACTAAACGGAAGAAGATTTTCTGAAGGCCTTCATCAGGCAATCGAAGCGAAAGAAAAAGTCTCTATTCAACGTGAATCAAAAACATTAGCGACGGTATCCCTGCAGAATTATTTCAGGATGTACAAAAAGTTGGCCGGAATGACCGGGACAGCATCAACTGAATCTGAGGAGTTTCACAAAATTTATAATGCAGACGTTTTGACGATTCCGACCCATTTACCAATGGTGAGACGGGATGAGCCAGACATGATATATAAAACAGAAAAAGCAAAGTTTAATGCTGTCGTTGAAGACATTGCCGAAAATTATCGAGTCGGAAGACCAGTTCTGGTTGGGACAACTTCAATTGACAAGAATGAATATTTATCATCTTTATTAAATAAAAAGGGTGTTCCCCATGAATTACTTAACGCAAAAAATCATGAAATGGAAGCATCAATAATCGCTAAAGCCGGAAAAAAAGGAGCAGTCACAATTGCAACTAATATGGCCGGTCGAGGAGTTGATATCATCCTCGGTGGAGAGAAAACTTCAGAAACAAGAAACAAGAAACAAGAAACAAACAACTGGCAGGAGGGGCATGATGAAGTAGTCAAGCTCGGCGGGCTTTACATAATCGGTACTGAAAGACACGAATCAAGAAGAATTGATAATCAGTTAAGAGGTCGGTCAGGTAGACAAGGTGATCCCGGGAAGACTACTTTTTTCGTATCACTTGAGGATGATTTAATGAGAATTTTTGGAGGGGAGCAAATTTCTAATTTAATGTCGTTTTTAAAATTTCCAGAAGACCAGCCTCTTACTCATGCGATGGTCTCAAAGGCAATTGAGCAGGCACAGGTAAAAGTGGAAGGATTTAATTTTGATATAAGAAAACACTTAGTTGACTACGATGATGTATTAAACAAGCAGAGAGAAATTATTTATACTTTGAGAAAAAAAATAGTCTTTGGCAACGAAAACAAAAGCCACGAACTTTATCTAGCGGTGAAGGAAGTGTACCTTGAAGAGGTAAGTCAAATTGTGAATGCATTTTTTATGTCAGACCTTCCATTAAATGATGTGGATACAGTAAAACTAATCCAGGAGCTAAATATGGTAATGCCAGTAAAAAATAATGAAATTAGTGAGTATATAAAAAGTAAAAATACCGAAGGAATAATTGAATTTTTAGAAAAAAAAGTTGATAAAGAATTTAGCGAGCGAGAGAAAAAATTCGGAAAGCACCTTTGGATTGATATAAATAAAATGATTTTCTTGGGAGCTATTGATAAGTACTGGATGGAGCATTTGACAGCTATTGAGGATTTACGGGAAGGGATTAATTTACGTGGTTATGCCCAGATTGATCCTTTGATTGCTTACAAAAATGAAGCCTTTACAATGTTTGAAAAATTAGTCGGAGAAATTAATTATGAAGTAACGAGAAGATTATTTAAAGTTGAAGTAGAGGTAAAGCAACAAGAAAAATCCGAAGAACCTCTAGTCTATAAATCGGCTTCGGCCGTTGACCCATTCAACCAACAAAAGAATTCCTCCACTAAAGCTTCCTTGAACGAACCAACCACTAGCCACCAATCACTAGCCACCAATCAACATAAACTAGGTCGTAATGACCCATGCTGGTGCGGGAGTGGTAAAAAATATAAAAAATGTCATTATCCGAATTAAGCAATGATAAAAACTTTTGAAGGGGCGGGGAAATTCATTTACAAGCACATAGATGCTGACCCTAAGAAAAGATTTTCTGGTGAATTTGGACTACATCGAGCCGCCTATCTTCTTAAGCTAGTAGGTGATCCACAAAATAATCTGAAAGTTATTCACGTTGCCGGCACATCGGGTAAAGGATCAACGTCCTTTTATATAAGTCAGCTACTACGGTCGCAAGGGTTTAAAGTTGCCCTCACTATATCCCCACATTTGGTCGATTTAAGAGAAAGATGCCAGGTAAATAACGAATTAATTTCAAAGGTTGAATTCATAAAGATCTTAAACGAAATCCTTCCACAAATATCAGAAATGGAAAAAACAAAATTTGGAGCTCCATCATATTTTGAAATATTAATGACAATATTTTTTTTGACAGCTTATAAAAATAAAGTTGATTACGCAGTTGTTGAAACGGGATTAGGGGGAACTTATGATGGGACAAATGTCGTAAGTAGGAAAGACAAAGTATGCGTCATTACTAAAATAGGCTATGATCACACAGAAATTTTAGGAGACAAACTTAACCAAATAGCCATACATAAAGCAGGAATTATTCAAAAAGAGAATCAGCTTTTAACACTTAATCAAAAGATAGTAGTAAATAAAATATTAAAAGAAAGAGTAAAAGGAAAAAAAGGCACAATATTTTTTGTTGAAAAAAAAATAAACTACAAAAATGTACGATTAAGTGATAATAAGATAACATTTGACTTCGCTTATAGAAATATTGAGGTCAAAGACGTTTTATTAAACACCTCAGCTTTTTATCAAATAGAAAATTCTAGCCTAGCTTTGACAGCTCTTTTTTACTTAAGCCAGAGGGATAAATTCGCTTTGAATATTCAGAAAGTTAAAAAGATATTAAGTGAAGTTTATTTTAAGGGTAGAATGGAAAAATTCTTAATCAATGGCAAGACGGTTATAATAGATGGTGCTCATAACCCTCAAAAGATGAAAAGTTTTATAGAAAGCCTTAAAAATATTTTTAATGGGAAATTCACTTTTTTGATCGCCTTTAGAGCGGAGAAAAATTTTGCGGGAATGATCGATCTCATCATACCGGTAGCCGGTAGAATCATTTTAACTGGATTTAAAACAACAAATATGGACTTGCAACATCACTCGGAGGATGTGAATTTAGTTGCGAAATATTTGAAGAAAAATAATTTCAAGAATTATGAGATCGAAAATGATTCCAAAAAAGCGCTGAATATACTTTTAAAAAATAAATCTAAACACTTGGTTATTACGGGGAGCCTTTATTTATTAAGTGCAATATACCTGGATTTGCTATACTACAGTTAGGTAGTTATTAATTTATCTACCGCTTATGTCAATCGAGGCTTTAAGCGGAATCGAAAGTAACTGGATTGTCACTTCTATTTTCATGCTCATTCTACTTCCTATGTTTGCTTTTTTTAATGATGATAAATAAGTAGTAAATCTCACTTAACAGTTACGCTTTTGGCGAGATTACGTGGTTTATCAGGGTCAGCGCCCCGTCCCACTCCAAGATAATAACCAAGTAGTTGACCAACAATAATATTTACAAATATTGTTAACTCACCTAGATCTGGCGTTTTGATATTTAAATCGAATTCTTGGCTTTCAAAAGGTGCAACTCCTATAATTTTACCTCCACGGGCAGAAAGCTCGGCCGCGCTTGACAGAATTTCACCTTTAATATCGTCATTTGATGCAAGTACAAAACAAGGCGTTCCTTTTTGAATAAGAGTAATAACCCCATGTTTTAATTCGCCAGCAGCAAATGGCTCAGCATGAAGATAAGATGACTCTTTCAATTTAAGAGCAAACTCAAGAGCAGCTGGATAGTTTAGATGCTTTCCGATTAGGTAGATGTGTTCTTCATTCATTAATTCTTTAGCTAATGTAATAATCTGATCAGTCAATTTTCCATTCATCCAATTAGTTAATGAATCACTTAAATTTTTAATTTCATTCTTGCCTTTTTCATATTCATTTGAAATAGCTTTTGAAAGTAAATAAATCGTTGAAAGCTGTGCAGTAAATGCTTTTGTTGAGACGACAGCAATCTCAGGTCCTGCTCCAACCGATAAGACAATGTCTGCTAACCTTTCCAAAGTTGACCCTCGAGAATTAACGATGGCGACTATTTTTGCTCCTTTTTTCTTTGCCACTTTCACAGCAATTAACGTATCGGCTGTTTCACCAGATTGAGAAATAGCTACAACCATAGATTTTTCATTTACAAATTTTGAAAAGGGAAGATATTCATACGCTCCATATATCTGAGATTCAACCCCCACATTAGCAAAAAAATACTTACCAGCAAGAGCGCAATATGAAGCCGTCCCGCAGCCGATAAATGTCGTTTTATAACCTTTGCCAATTAAATTAGAAATTTCTTTAATTTCTTTCTCATTGATAGAGATTGTTTTTGCAATTGTATTTTTTTGCTCCATTATTTCTTTAAGAAGGAAGTGGGGGTATCCGTCTTTTTCTGCATCTTCGTGTTTCCAGTCGAGGATTTGCCATCTAATTTTCTTTGGCAAATAGATATGAGACGATCGCATCATAACTAATTTAATCTCCTTTTTAGAAACGATAACCCCTTCCCCATCTTCGAGGAAATGAACTTTATTTGTAAACTTTAAAAACGCAGGAACATCGCTTCCAAGAAAAAACTGATTATTTTTTTCATCAATTCCAACTACAAGCGGAGAGCCGTCACGACAGGCAATAATTGTCTCAGTCGTGAGATCAAGGACAACAATTGCATTTGATCCAACAAGCTGATTAAACGTCTCAAAAACGGCGTCTGCCAGTGATATTGTTTTTGATTTTTCTTCAATTAAATGGGCAATAATTTCGGTGTCAGTTTCTGAAATAAATTTATGATTTTTCTGGATAAGCTCTTCTTTAATGTCGAGATAGTTTTCAACAATTCCATTATGAATAACGGCGATTTTTCCGGAGCAATCAAGATGAGGATGGGCATTATCATCGGTTACTCCGCCGTGAGTGGCCCAGCGAGTATGACCAATTGCGATATCTCCTTTAGGTAGATTAGTTGTAGCTGCCCCAATCTTCCCAACATGTTTTTCAATTTGAAGAGACACTCCAGGAGTGGACTTTCCTGGCTTGATCGCAATACCCCATGAATCATAACCCCGATACTCTAATTTTTTTAAACCTGTTAGGACGGTTTGCGAAGCATCACCGGACATATCATTTACAACAGCAAATATTCCACACATACTGTAATAATAGCAAAATATTAAATCCTAATCATCAAAAAAGTCCGATTTGATCTGAAGTTTTCTTAGATTCTTCAGGTTTTTTAATATCGGCGGATTTATTAAAGATTCTTTTTATTAATGAGGTCATTTGATATTCTCCTAAAAAGTCCATGAGATTCTTGCTGAATCCCTTAAATTCAAGTTTTTTTAAATCTAAACTTATTTCTACATCTGTTAAAATTGTTGCGAGTCTTTTTGATAGATAGACATTTTCTTTTTCCCTTAAAAGGATTTCCTTAACTTTATCAGACTCGACCTCCGAAATGTTTTTATATATATTTTCAATATATTTAAATTGATGAATAAGTTTTGCGGCTGTCTTAGGTCCTATTCCGGCGGCGCCTGGGTAATTATCAGATGGGTCACCAGCTAGCGCTTTATACTCAATAATTTCGCTTGGAGAAATATCTAATTTTTTTTCTACCTCACTTTTATCGTAGATTTTTACATTCGAAAGACCAAGTTGAGGGGATGCGACAAAAACTTTTTCAGTAATCAATTGAAATATATCTTTATCACCGGTTAAAATCAGAATCCGAAAATCATTTTTTTCAAAAATCTTCGTTATCGTGCCAATAAGATCATCGGCCTCGAATCCATCTCTTTCGATTCTCTCAATTCCGGATTTATCAAGTGCTTCTTTAACAAGTGGAATTTGAATAATGAAATCGTCGTCTATTTTAGGTCGCTGGATTTGGTAATCCTTAAAAATCTCATTTCTAAAAGTTTTTTTTGGGGTATCAAAACAGGTGATAAGATGGACCGTCGATAATAAGAAGAGTCTGCATCTTAGTATTTAGAATTTAGTTTTTTTACTCCTACTATCTTTTCAAATTCATCTTGATCGAGGCTCTCAGTTTTTAATAATTCTGATGCAACTTTATCAAGAGTTTTTTTATTTTCTTTAATGATTTTAACTGAAAGGTTATAACCATCCATAATAATTTTTTTAATTTCATTATCGATTTTTGACATCATCTCTTGGGACACAGGGTTTTGCTCCATGTATGATTTACCCCACTCGGTGACATCCATCGTTGGACCAAAATTTATAGGGCCAAGTGCACTCATGCCAAACTCAACAACCATAGCCCGGGCGACATTAGTTGCCTGGTCGAAATCATTTGCGGCCCCGGTAGTAATCTCATTAAAAATTACTTCTTCGGCCGCTCTACCTCCCATCATGACAGAGATTTGCTCAATGAGATGAGTCTTTGTTTCATGTAGTTTGTCTTTGGCCGGTGGAATTAATGTATATCCAAGGGCCCGGCCACGCGAGACGATTGAAATTCGGTGGACCGGATCGGTATTTGGTAGGATGTGGGAGACTAGGGCGTGACCGGCTTCGTGATATGCCGTTAATTTTCGGTCAGTTTCAGTCTGGAGTCTTTTCTTTTCCGGTCCTAGCTTGACTTTTGTAGCGGCTTCCTCCAAATCGCTCATATCAATTGCTGTTTTTCCCTGACGAGCAGCATAGATCGCGGCTTCATTTAGCATATTTTCAAGATCCGCTCCCGAAAAACCAACCGTTCTTTTGGCAGTATTGTCCCAATTTACATTTTTACTGAAAGGTTTACCGCGACTATGAATTTTAATAATTTCTTTTCTACCGTCAACATCGGGATAGTCAACCATTATTCGTCGATCAAATCTTCCCGGTCGAAGTAGGGCAGTGTCAAGTAGATCACCTCGGTTAGTGGCCGCAACTACTACAACCTGTAGATTAGGAGAGAATCCATCCATTTCAACTAAAATTTGGTTTAATGTCTGCTCTCTTTCATCATGAGATGGCATCATCCCAACAGATCGAGCTCTCCCTATTGCATCAATTTCATCGATAAATATGATTGCCGGTGAACTTTTTTTAGCATTATCAAAAAGATCCCGAACTCGAGCGGCCCCAATACCGACAAGCATTTCCATAAATTCCGATCCAGCAATTGAGAAGAAAGGAACGTTGGCCTCGCCTGCAACGGCCTTTGCTAAAAGTGTTTTACCACAGCCTGAAGGACCGACTAATAAAACACCTTTCGGAGTGCGTGCTCCAAGTTTTTTGTATTTTTCCGGATTTTTCAAAAAATCGACAACTTCTTCAAGCTCGTGTTTTGCCTCATTAACTCCTGCGACATCCTTAAAGGTAATTTTGGAAAGATCTTTAGAAAACCTCTTTGCTTTAGATTGACCAAAAGAAAAGACTGAATCTTGAGCACCTTTGGCTTGTCGAAATAGAAAAATAAAAAATCCAACCATTAGTATAGTTGGGAGAATATTTCCTAATATATTTGCCCAGCCGAAAGAAGATTGAGTATCTTTAACATTTATTTGAATAGTGTCTGGATTAATTCCCGAGTCTTTTAGAGTTTTCAAAAAGCTGTCACTTGGCTCCTTATAGGAAGTACTTAATTTATCATCTTTGTAATATGCAATTATTTTACTATCGATTATATCGACCTTCTTGATTTTTCCTTCTCTGATTTCTTTTACAATAGTTGTAATTGATTTTTCTGGAAGGGCCTGCTTAATTCCCGAGCTAATTGATTGAAAAATAAATGAAAGAAAAAGAAACGTAAAGACAATGATGAAGATTGTCCTCACATTGAAGTTAATTTTGTATTTTTTTATTTTAATGTCCTTTCCGTTTTTATTTGCCATATGGCTAATTCTAGCAGAAAGTTTGATAAAATAGCTTATAAATTTTCAATTA
>LBQC01000001.1:56400-101728 GCA_000990565.1 Candidatus Roizmanbacteria bacterium GW2011_GWA2_35_19
TAAAGATGCTGTATCAAAGTTAATTAAATTTAAGAATCGTCCACCAGGAAAAGCAATTTCGATATTCATAGCTGATTTTAAAATGTTAGCTCAGCAGGTAACAATTAGCGATTTACAATCGGCAATTGTAAGCGAAATTCTTCCAGGTCCATTCACTATAATCCTTCCTTCAAAACATTTAGTTGAAAAGTCACTTGAGTCAGAAAGCGGGACGCTAGGAGTAAGAATTCCTGACAATAAATTAATGTGTGGCTTAGTGAAGAAATTTGGTAAACCAGTAACGGCAACATCCGCAAATCTGACTGGGAGGGCGCCTCATTATTCTTCAAAATCTTTTTTGGCAAATCTGTCTGATAAAAAGAAACAATTGATAGATTTACTGGTCGATGCTGGGCAGTTGCCAAAAAACAAACCATCAACTGTTGTTGATTTAACGGAATCAAATATAAAAATTTTGCGAAAGGGTGACGTAGAATTTAAAGATTCAAAAACTTTTCTTTCTAAATCAGCCAAAGAGACAAAGAAGATTGCCTTTGATGTCATTTCAAGTGAGACGAAAAATCTAACAAAGCGTAAGTCAAAAAAACCCTTGGTCTTTATTATCGAAGGTGAACTTGGAGTTGGTAAGACAGTACTGGTCAAAGGAATGGGTGAATTTTTAAACATAAAGAATATTGTTTCACCTACTTATGTGATTTATTATGAGTACGGAAATTTTTTTCATTATGACCTTTATAATGTGATGGAAAAAGCAGAGCTAAATTATTTAGGAATAGAAAAAAATTTAAAACCAGGAAATATTTTATGTTTTGAGTGGGGAGAGAAAGCAGGAGAGATTATTAACTTACTGAAAAGTAAGGCAGAGATTATTTATATAAAGATGAATTATGTTAATGAGAGGGAAAGGAAAATTATTATTAATAAACAAATAACCAAATAATAAAATAAACAAATGGATAAAAGATTAAGTAATTTTAATTATTTAATTATTTGTAATATTTGAATATTTCATTATTATGAAGATTTTAGCAATTGATACCAGTTGTGATGAGACATCAGTAGCGGTGACCGACAGCCGACGGGTACTTTCTAATGCCATCTATTCCCAAATTTTAATTCATAAAAAGTGGGGAGGAGTGGTCCCATCACTTGCCAAGCGCGCCCATGAAGAAAGAATTGATTTGGTGATAAATGAATCGTTAAGAAAAGTTAATTTGGATCCTGTCTCAAATTCATTCCCGCCGGTGCTCGCTACGACTGCGCGCCGTCGGGACCCCTTTCTTTTCGCCACCCAAATTAACAAGTTTGATTTTATAGCGGTTACTCAGGGGCCGGGTCTGGCGGTAGCCCTTGAAGTTGGTATAAATAAAGCCAAGGAATTAGCGGAGAAATATAATAAAAAGCTAATTTCAGTTAATCATCTTGAAGGTCATATTTATTCTCCTTTTGTTCAAAATAGTCGGGGAAATCCAAACCGAGAATTTAATTTTCCTTATCTTGCTCTAATAATTTCCGGTGGTCATACTGAATTTGTAATTTTTAAAGATCATCTTAAATATGAAGTTATTGGTAGAACTCTTGACGACGCCGCGGGTGAAGCGCTAGATAAGGCAGCCAAACTTCTGGGACTTGGATATCCAGGTGGAGAGGTGATTGAAAAATTGGCCGGCGAAGCCGGAAATTCGGATTTTCATAAATTTCCAAGACCAATGTTAAAGAGCGATGATTTGAACTTTTCTTTTTCAGGTCTAAAAACTTCGTTTTATTATTTTTTAAAAAAAAATAATCTTGTCATTCCCCTGAAGAGGGGAATCCAACTGAATGGATCCCCGATCAGGTCGGGGATGACGAAGGAATCAAAGTACAATCTTCGTCAATTGGCCAGCTCATTTCAAGAAGCTGTTTTTGACACTATTATTAAAAAGACTGAAAAGGCAATCAAGCAGACAGGAATCGATCGACTAGTCGTTGGAGGTGGAGTAATTGCCAACCTTTATCTTAGAAAGCTTTTTAGAAATCTAGTTAAAAAACATAACGGGGAGGTTTTATTTCCTCCATATAAATATTTGGCCGGGGATAACGCTGCGATGATTGGAGTAGTTGCATCATATAAAGCTGAAAAAGGAATGTTTATTAAGAAAGTCGATGACTTAGACAGAATACCTCGAATGCAATTTTAGAGAGGATGCATTTGATCTTTTGGAGCAAGGGGTAAAGATTTTAAGTCCTTTAAAAATCCAGGTAAAAGTTTTTTTAAAATTTTACTTCCTTCACCATTTGGTCTAAATTTTTCAATTTCTTTAAGTAATGTAAAAGCAGAGTATCCGGCTGCTTCTTGAAAAGTTTTAAATTTTTCTGTATCCGTACTAATTGCTCCCAATACGTCGGCTTCTAAAAATGCTCTTTCATCTTCTTCATTGATTAAGTAAGTCGAATCATGAATTTCGATTATTCTTAATATTTTTCGAATTTGATTAATTTCATAATATTGTGAAATTCCCGGAATATTAAAAAATTCTCTGGCTCGTAAAACGCTATATTGAGCATGCGCTTCTTTGTTGTGATTATCAGGCTCAAGTCGTTTTAAATCAGCATACCCGGTGTCATGTAGCCAGGCAGCAGTGCGCAGCACTAGTTCGTCAAGCTTATCCTGAGATGCAATACGAGAAGCAAAGTAGTCAACATTTTTTGTATGGGGTAAGTCATAATTTTTACGACCTTTGAGTAATAATGGAGTTGCAAATTCACGAGCCATGTTTATGGGTGTCCTTATTTTTTCTGGTAGCATCAGATTATGCAATCGACCATGAATCAATCGCCTATCTTTTTCAGACATATAGTGATTTTAATTGACAAAGCTTGATAATTATAATAAACTATTACATCGCAAGTATATGTTAAATATAAGCGCTCAATCAGATTACGGTATCTTACTAATTTCTCACTTAACCAAAAGCAAAGGATTTATACCTCTGTCTGAACTAATAGAGAAGACTAAATTGCCTGCGCGCTACATGGCGAGAATCGCATCTTCACTATCTAAGGCAGGAGTTCTTGAAAGCCGGGAGGGTAAAATCGGCGGATATAAAATAAGCGAAAAAGGAAAAAAAATATCGTTATATGAATATTTAAAAATATTTGAAGGTGATTTAGCAATCGTGAAGTGTCAGAAAAGCGGATACGAATGTCCATGGGATGAAGAGTGTCAACATAAAGGTTTTCTTAGAAAAACTTTAAGTAAGATCCTTTTAGCTGAATTAAAAAAATTTAGACTTCTTCAGTTATTCAAATAATCTAATGAATTCTATGATAGGACTTAAAAATCTTTCGGTATCTGTATCTAACAAGGAGATTATTAAAGGAGTAAATTACAGCTTTGAAAAAAATAAAGTATATGCCCTAATGGGGCCAAATGGCTCCGGTAAATCTACTTTAGCCTATGCAATTGCCGGTCATCCTTCATACTCCTACAGCAAAAAATCCAAGATTTTTTTTGAGAAAAGTGAAATTTCAAAGCTTCTACCTGACAAAAGGGCCAAGAAAGGAATTTTTTTAAGCTTCCAGAATCCACTTTCATTAAACGGTGTGACTGTATTTCAGCTTTTGCGACTTGCTCTTTCCGGAATTAAAGAACCCCTTGCGGTTAAAAAACAAATAGACGTATTAGCTGACAAGCTTCATATAAAAAAAGAATTGATTTCTAGATCATTGAATGAAGGAGCATCCGGTGGTGAGAAAAAGAAGCTGGAGCTTCTTCAGGCAATCGTACTTGATGCAAAATTTATCATTTTTGATGAAATAGATACGGGAGTCGATATAGACGCGTTAAAAATAATCGCTGAGTATATGTCTAAAAACAGAAAAAATAAAACTTATCTTTTGATCACTCATTACAATCGAATTCTTAAATATGTAAAACCAGATAAAGTCTTAGTAATGTCAAGCGGAAAGATTGTAAAAGTGGGAGACTATAAACTAGCCGAAGAGATAGAGAAGAATGGATATAAAAGTTTATAAAGTTATAAAGTTCGTCAAGTTTTTAAAGTGGTGAAACAAAATGATTTAAATTTTGATTATAAATTTGGGTTTTCCAAACCCGAAAAAAGTGTCTTTAGGGTTAAAAAAGGGATAAACGAAGAGATTGTTTCTCAAATTTCTATAAGAGCAACAGATAAAGCAATGAACTCATGGGAAGACCTCCCATCGGAAATTAAAGATACTTATGATCGGATCGGGGTGCCTGAAGCCGAGAAAAATTTCCTGGCGGGGGTATCGGCTCAATATGAATCAGAAGTTGTATATGAAAGTATCCAAAAGGAGTTGACGAAACAAGGTGTGATTTTTTGTGATATGGATACAGGACTAAAAAAATATCCGGAGATTGTAAAAAAATATTTTGGAACGATAATTTCTCCATATGATAATAAGTTTGCTGCTCTAAATAGCTCTGTATGGTCGGGTGGGTCTTTTGTGTATGTACCGCGAGGTGTAAAAGTAGCTCTTCCTCTTCAAGCTTATTTTAGGATTAACGCTCGTAATTTTGGTCAGTTTGAGCGAACCCTCATTATTGCAGAACCGGAAAGTTTTGTACATTATATTGAAGGGTGCACGGCTCCAATATATACAACATCATCTCTTCATAGCGCTGTTGTTGAAATTATTGTTAAACCTGGTGCTCGAGTCCGCTATACTACTGTCCAAAATTGGAGTAAAAATGTATTTAATCTTGTCACAAAAAGAGCTAGAGTCGAAAAAAATGCCGTCATGGAATGGGTAGATTGCAATATTGGAAGCGGCGTCACGATGAAATACCCATCTTGTTTTTTGGTTGGTGACGGAGCGAAGGGCGAAGTATTATCGATTGCTTATGCAGGGAGCGCTCAGCATCAGGATGCAGGTGCCAAGATGATCCATATGGCACCAAATACAACTTCGAGAATAGTTTCAAAATCGATTTCGGGTCACGGAGGTAGGACTTCATATCGAGGCTTAGTCCAAGTTTTGCCGGGTGCAAGTAACTCTAAAGTTTATGTCTCCTGTGACGCCTTGATACTCGATGAAGAATCACGAAGCGATACTTATCCATCAATGAAAATTAATGAAAATGAAGTCGACATCCAGCATGAAGCAACGGTTGAAAAGTTGGGTGAAGAAAAATTATTTTACTTACAATCACGAGGCATAAGCAAGTCTGAGGCAGAAGGATTATTGGTAAATGGCTTTATTGAGCCAGTTGTAAAAGAAATTCCACTGGAGTACTCTATTGAGTTAAATAGATTAATTAATTTGGAAATGGCGGGGAGCGTAGGATAATTATGAAATATATAAATCTGAATCTAACTAAACAATCAAAGTTAATTTTTAATAGTCCGGGTGATTATATTGTTTACTTTGAAAATTTGTCCGGTGATTTAGTCTTTGACATCAAATCCTCTGGTGTGAACCTCAATATTTATGGTCTGTATACAGGAAGTAAAAACTCGATATATAAAGTTAATACTTTTCAAAATCATCTTGAACCTTCCTCAACATCTGACTTATTAATTAAAGGCGTGTTTTATGACGCTTCCAAGTTCTATTATCGAGGTTTGATAAGGCTAGAAAAAAATGCCCAAAAATCTCATGCTTACCAAAAGAACCAGAACATTTTAATGTCAAAAAATTGTTATGTTGACTCAAAACCATATCTAGAGATACTTGCAAACGATGTGTTTTGCACCCACGGGTCAACAACGGGAAAATTAAACCAAGATCAATTACATTATACTATGACTAGGGGACTTTCTAGAAAAGCGTCGGAGGATTTATTAATTACAGGCTTTATAAACGAAATTAAACAAAAAATATTGCCAAAAGCCCAATCAATCTAAGGAGGCGCTAAAATATGGTTAATTTTAATAAAATTAAAGCAGACTTTCCAATTTTTAAAAATAACAAAGATCTAGTATATCTTGACTCAACTGCAACATCGCTAAAACCGGGAGAAGTCATTGAAAAACTAAATGAATATTACACCGGTTATAGTGCTAATATTTTCCGGGGAGTTTATAAAATTTCGGAAAAGGCAACAACAGAATATGAAAAAACAAGAAATAAAGCTGCGGAATTTATAAATGCAAATAGCCTAGACGAAGTAATATTTACAAGGAATACGACAGAGTCTATAAATTTAATTGCATATTCTTGGGGGAGGCAAAATGTAAAGAGGAACGATGAAATTGTAACAACGGTCATGGAGCATCATTCAAACTTTGTCCCATGGCAGGTGCTTGCTACGGAAACTAATGCAATTTTCAAAGTTATTGACGTTGATGAAGATGGTTATCTTGCCTGTCATCCCGAGCAGAGCGAGGGATCTAGCGACCGAAGGGAGCGTTACGCTTCGCCAAGTACCAGACGGTACCTGGCTACGCTAGATTCCTCGTCGCTAATTACTCCTCGGAATGACGCATGTCAACTTGAGGGAATAGTAACGAAAAATACTAAAATCTTGGCGATTGCATATGTGTCAAATGTACTGGGGACAATTAATCCGATTAAAGAGATAATCGCCGCAGCTAAAAAAATTAACCCAAAAATAATCACTATTGTTGATGCAGCTCAGGCGGTTCCCCATATGAAAGTTGACGTCCAAGACTTAGGATGTGACCTCTTAGTATTTTCCTCTCATAAAATGCTTGGACCAACAGGGGTTGGCGTACTTTGGGGGAAAAAGCAGATACTTGATGAAATGTACCCGTTTATGTATGGAGGTGAGATGATTAGCGAAGTGTATTTAGACAGGACTACTTATAAGCCAACGCCTCACAAATTTGAAGCAGGGACTCCGGCAATCGGTGAAGTAATCGCACTAAGCTCGGCAATTGATTACCTGAATAAAATTGGATTAAAAAATATATCCGCTCATGAAAAACAATTAGCACTACAATGTTTTAAAACATTGAAGTCGGAATTTGGAGAGAAAATAAAGATTCTTGGGCCAAAAAATTTACAAAATAGAGCCGGGATAATCTCATTTAATTTTGGTAATTATCATTCGCATGACATAGCTTCAATTTTAGACGAAGACAACATTGCTGTCCGAGCTGGAAATCACTGTGCTATGCCGCTTCATACGAGACTCGGTGTGGACTCGACGGTAAGAGCGAGCTTCTATATTTATAATGATGGAAAAGATGTTGATAGATTAATAAATGGACTAAGAAAGGCGGAAAAAATACTTAAGTAATCTCAAATGTCAAAACTCAAATCTCAAAGCTACATCTCAAATCTAAAAGATTTAAGATTTATAGTTGTAAATTTGGCCTGCCTGTCGGCAGGCAGGCGTTTGCGATTTGAGATTTGAAATTTAATCAAAAATATGTCTATTTACTCTGAACTAATATTGGATCATTATCAAAATCGAGGGGATTGGATGCGCTATTTCTAAGGCCGCCTCGTCGATGCTTACTGAATACGCAAAAGACAAAACAAAAGATGAATTGCAAAAGCTAGACAAAAATTTTATGATTAAGTTGTTAGGAATTGAGCTTGGGGTGAATAGAGTCAAGTGTGGGATGCTTCCATCTGAAGCCCTTAAAAAATTAATAGTTATCAATAAAAATGGATGATGCCATAGATTCACAAAAACCATCAGGACCGGTTAAAGTCAAAAAAGTTTATACTGTTTGGGTTGATCGTAATTTGTGCATTGGAGCGGCAACTTGTGTAGCGGTCTCTCCAAAGGTCTTCGCAATGGATAATGAAGCGAAAGCAGTAGTCCTTAAAACTGCCGATGAAGACACAATAGAAAACATTATTGAAGCAGCACGGGCTTGTCCCGTTGCCGCTATATTTATTGAAGATGAAAAGGGGAATAGAATATTCCCTAAATAAACGTATAAATAATAAAATGATCAAATAAAAAAATAAATCATTTGATCATTTTTACATTTATTTGCTTATTTGGTTATTTGTTTATTTGATGTTTTAAATTATGGATATAACTTGGAAAATCGGGGGTGAGGCGGGATTTGGGATTATGACAACTGGCTTAGCATTTTCAAAAATTGTAAGCAGACTCGGATATCAAATTTTTGATTATGTTGAGTACCCATCGCTTATACGAGGGGGTCACAACGCTTATGAAGTTCATGTGTCTCACGAAAATGTGTCACATCTCAAACCTGAGGTTGATGTTTTGGTTTGTCTGAACAAAGAGACGTATACAAAACATCAATCCAGCTTGACCAAAAAAAGCTACGTAATTTATGATGAGCAAGAATTTACCGTTGATGGTGATTTTGTAAAAATAAATGTCCCGTTTAAAAAAATACTAGCTGATCTTAAGGGCCAGATGATTATGAAAAATACGATTGCGCTTGGAGCAAGTCTCTCAGTACTTGGAGCTGAAATAGACGAGCTAATAAAAATACTCGAAGATCAATTTTCAAAGAAAGGCGAAGCAATCGTCAATTTCAACAAAAACTTTGCAAATGCTGGGTATGATCACATAAAAAATAATTATTCAAAGAAAGTTTTGAAGTTTTTAACAAAACGTGAATCATCACCATCTTTAGTTATGACTGGCAACGATGCTTTTTCTCTCGGATCAGTAATTGCTGATAGCCGTTTTTACTGCGCATATCCTATGACTCCTTCATCAACTATATTAACAACAATGGCGAGTTGGGCTGAAAAGGTTGGCCTCGTTGTCAGGCATGCGGAGGATGAAATAGCAGCAATCAATACGGCAATTGGGGCATCATTTACGGGTGTCCGCGCATCAGTCGGGACTTCAGGTGGGGGATTTGCCCTGATGGTTGAATCTCTATCATTTGCAGGAGTTACGGAAATTCCAATCGTTGTATTTATTGCTCAACGGCCGGGACCGGCAACCGGAATGCCGACGTGGACTGAACAGGGAGATCTACTTTTCGCCGTTCATGCCGGACATGGTGAATTTCAAAAAATAGTTCTTTCGGCTTCAGACATCGAAGAGATGATTGAAGTAACTGCCGAAGCTTATAATCTGGCGGAAGTTTATCAAATGCCAGTAATCGTAATGTCTGACATGTATTTGTCCGAAGGACACAAAAGCATTACAAAAAAGTTCATTGATGATTTTATTACTAACTACAAAGTTAACCATGGCAAGCTTCTTAAAGAAATTACAAATGGCAAATCACAAATAACAAATGAAGATCAAAATTCAAATAATAAAACTAAAAACTATTTAAGATATAAAATTACTGAGGATGGGGTTTCGCCGAGATTAATTCCAGGTACGCCAGGTCATTATTATCAAGCTAATTCGTATGAACATCTAGAAGATGGCCATACGACGGAGGAAGCTCAACCGAGACTTAACCAAGTCAATAAAAGAGCAAGAAAATGGGATACGTATTTGAAGATTGATTTTAAACCACCCAAAGTGTATGGAGATCTTGATAAGGCTGAAGTTGTATTTGTGTCTTGGGGTTCAAATAAAGGGGCGGTTATTGAAGCTCAAAAGCAGCTTAAAGATAAAACCAATACGGCCTTTATAAACTTCACTCACCTTTATCCGCTCAATAAGAAAATAATTCTACCCTTCTTCAAGGAGAATAAAAAATATATCCTTGTTGAAAATAATTCCTGGGGACAATTTGGGAAGCTTCTATTACAAGAAACAGGAATAGAAATAAAAGAAAAAATTTTGAGATATGATGGAAGAACGATTACGCCGGAATATATTATTAAAAATTTTAAATTTTAAATTAAAAATTATGTCTAGCATACAAGATTTCACAGGCTACAGTCCAACTTGGTGTTCAGGATGCGGAGACCACGGAATTGGGATCGCCATCAAGCAGGCGCTGGTTCAGATGAATTTGACTCCGTCAGATTTAGCGGTAGTCTTTGGTATCGGTTGCTCAGGTAATATGAATGACTTTTTAAATGCTTATGCAATTCACTCGCTACACGGCAGGGCATTGCCTAATGCAATCGGAATAAAATTAACAAATCATCGCCTCCCGGTGATTGCGGTCGTTGGAGACGGGGATTGTTATGGTGAAGGTGGTAATCATTTTATTCATGCCTGTCGAGGCAATCACGATATTAAGGTTTTAGTTCATGATAATGGAGTTTATGGCTTAACAACAGGCCAATCGGCGCCAACCGCAAAGCAAGGTTACAAGTCAAAGTCCACCCCATCAGGTATAATTGAAATACCAATCAATCCGTTAACTCTTGCGATTTCCTCGGGCGCGACCTTTGTTGCCCAAAGTTTTGCCGGGGATCCAGCCCACATGATTCAGACGATTAAGGCAGCTATGAACCATAAGGGTTTTGCATTGGTTAATGTCCTTCAGCCTTGCGTTACGTTTAACAAAATAAACACTTACCAGTATTACTTACAGCGAGTGTATAAACTGGGAGGAGACTATAAGAAAGATGATTTCGAATCAGCGATGATTAAGAGCCTTGAGGTTAATAAAGAAAAATTTCCTTTAGGGATAATTTATCAAGTACAAAAACTAAGCTATCATGATCATTTGCCCCAAATCAAATCGGAGGCACTAGTCGCTAAAAATAGATTTATTGAGTTTGATAAAATTACAAAAGATTTTATATAAACAATTTGAACGGAAGTTCAGGTTTAGATAGTCAGTTCAAGCTTAAATACTATAGGTTTAGGCTCAAAAAATAGGTATTGACAGTTAGCAATTAATTTGTTAGACTGCTAAAATATATGGCATTTTTAGTCGGAGCGTCAGAACAATACATTTATCCTGTTGCAGCCGTGCGTGATGGCATTGTATTTCCTAATACCGAGAACGTACTCATATTTGGAAGGCCAAAAAGTGTCGCTGCGATCAATGCTGCCATGAAAAAAGATAAGAAAATTATTCTTCTCATGCAGAAAAACCCTACTCACGAAGATCCGCCCTCAACAGAATTACATTACGTTGGTGTTCTTGCAACAATCGAAAAAACGGCCGTTGGCGAAAAAGGTGAGATTAACGCGCTAGTTAAAGGTCGGGAAAAAGTAAAGCTTCTAAACTTTACAAAGGAAGATCAATGGTTTGAAGGAAAAGTACAAATAGTCCATGATGAGGCTCGCGAGGACGAAGAAACAAAAGCGATGGTCAAACATATTTCAAGTCAAATCAAAAAAGCGATCAATCTTGGAAAAACGGTTGACTTCGTATTTTTGATGAACATCTTAAACACCGGCAATTCTCTAGATTTTTCAAATCAAATTGCCGTAGTTCTTGATATTAAGTCAGGTGAAAGGCAAAATCTTCTTGAAGAAAGCAATCTTAAAAACAGATTAAAAAAAGAAGTTGATTTCGTTGACCGAGAGATCAAAGTCTTGGAAATAGAGTTTAGACTTTCTTCAAAGACGCAAAAAAAATTTGAGCAAGGCATGAAAGAAAGCATACTGCGTGAAAAAATGAAGACAATCGAGGAAGAGCTTGGAGAAAAAGGCGAGGACAAAGACATCTCCGAATACCGGGAAAAAATAAAGAAAGCTAAAATGCCTCTCGAGGTACAAGAAAAAGCAGAAAAAGAATTAAAGAGACTTAAGCAAATGTCTCAATTCAACCCCGAATCATCATATGTCAGGACCTATCTTGATTGGTTAGTCGAGCTTCCATGGTCAGTGACTTCTGCTAATAATGTTGAGATCAAAGCGGCTGAGAAAATACTTGATGAGGATCATTTCGGTTTAAAGAAGATAAAAGAAAGAATCCTTGAGTATTTGGCTGTCCTTGAGCTTCGTAAAAAGAAAGCCTCTAAAGGATATCAACCAACGATTTTATGCTTTGTTGGCCCACCTGGCGTTGGAAAGACATCGCTTGGTAAGTCGATCGCTAGATCACTCGGACGGAAATTTGTAAAAATGTCTCTTGGTGGAATTCGTGACGAGGCGGAGATAAGAGGACATAGACGCACCTATGTTGGGGCCTTGCCTGGACGGATGATCCAAGGGATTAAGCAGTCGGCCACAAGGAATCCAGTCTTCATGCTTGATGAGATAGATAAAATAGGTCGAGATTATCGAGGTGACCCATCAGCCGCCCTCCTTGAAGCCTTAGATCCGGAACAAAACCACAGTTTTTCTGATCATTATCTAGAAGTCCCTTTTAACTTATCAGATGTTTTCTTTATAACAACGGCAAATATATTAGACACGATTCCAAATGCACTCCTTGACCGGCTTGAAGTAATTCACTTCCCAGGTTATACTGAGGACGAAAAGTTTAATATTGCCCGGAATTATTTGGTTAAAAAGCAAGGCGAATCGCACTCATTATCACCGAAGGAAGTAAAGATGACAGATGTGACTTTGAAAACAATAATTAGAAGATATACGAGAGAAGCGGGAGTTCGCGAACTTGAAAGACAGGTAGCAACAATTTTTAGAAAGATCGCCAGAGAGATCGTTGAAAATAAGTTTAAATCAAAAATAGTTGGGAATCCAGACTTACATAAATATCTAGGTCCTTTTAAATACTCCTCTCAGATGATTGAAGAAAAAGATACTATTGGCATCTCAACCGGTTTAGCTTGGACTCAAGCGGGAGGAGATATTCTCTTTATTGAAGTTGCGATCATGCCTGGAAAAGGAAGTCTAACTCTAACCGGTCAGTTGGGTGATGTGATGAAAGAATCTTGCCAAGCAGCTTTATCATATGTAAGAGCACGGTATAAAAAATTTGGGTTGAAGGAAGATTTTTATGGCAAAATAGATATTCACGTCCATGTACCTGAAGGCGCTGTCCCTAAAGACGGGCCCTCGGCAGGACTTGCAATTACAACCGCAATGATTTCGGCATTAACTAAAACTCCAACAATTAGGACCGTTGCAATGACCGGAGAGATAACCCTTCGCGGTCGAGCACTTGAGATAGGAGGAGTCAAAGAAAAAGTAATCGCAGCCCACAGAGCAGGAATCAAGACGGTAATTTTACCTAAGGACAATAAAAAAGATCTAGAGGATATACCGGACTATGTATTAAAGGGACTCGAGTTTATTTACGTTGAGCACATGGATCAAGTGTTGAAGGTTGTCCTTAAAAACAATAAGATCAATTAGATCTTAAGAATTACTTCACGAATTTTGTAGGCGAGATTATAAATTTTGTATAAGATTGGATTAATGATCAGATCGTAACTACCAACCATTTTAACAAATTTAGTTCCGTAGCCTTCTTTGAAGCGAGTGAAACCTGACCAAGAATGAGATTGATCATAACCATGAGGAAGCGATCCCCACATATCAAATTTTTTCGCCCCGAGTTTTTTACCAAGTTTAATAGCTTTCCACATAAGGAGATTTGAAGCCATTAAATTACGATTTTGTGACGAGGTGCCACCATAGACATAGTATAATACATCTTTAAAATAAAATAATTCATAAGCGGCAAGTGGGGCATCTTTATAGTAAGCAATCAAAATATGAGAGACATCTTTTTTCAAGCTATCCCAAACTGTTTTATGATACTTGTAATTATGACCTAAATATTTTTGTCTTTTACATGTTTCAAAATATAGTTTCGCAAAATCCTCAAATCCCTTGTCGTTTGATAATTCTTTAACTGTGACTCCTTTTTTTTCAGCAAGACGGATGTTATAACGCGTTTTTGAATGAAAACTTTTTAGGAGTTCATCCTCAGTTTTATTCAGATCAAGTACTTGTGTCCACTCGGGAAATAGAGGATGGGAAGATTTTACCCACCCTGTGTCATTCCGAAGGAGAGTATCGACTGAGAAATCTAGCGAAGCGTTACATCCCAACTTAGTCGGGACTGGATTTCTCTCCCTAGGCTCGCTTTGCTCGCTCGGGATCGAAATGACGGCAATGTTAGGCTCAAATTTTATAAATAAAACCCTGTTTTTTTTACCCCATTCATAAAAAAAATTAACAACCTCATGTGAAGGTAATCTAGATCGGGGAACATAGCCAACTTTATAACCTAAAGGTAGCGGGTGGAGAGTCATTTGATAAGAGTTATTTTTATCCCGTACGCGGATCACTTCAATCCCCATTTTTTCCCGTGCAAGACCCCATTCGTATGACTGCAAAGGATGGTTGGCCAACTTATTTATGAGTTCACCGCTAATACTATTCTTGTTTATTATTTTAGGAACCATTTTGATATTTAGGAAATAGTAGACATTATTACCTCAAGCGTTTCCTTAGCACATGTATCCCAAGAAAATTTTTTAATTCTTTCCTTGCCATTTCTAATTAATTTATCTCGAAGGATTGAATTATCCATTAAGTTTTTTATTTTTTCAACTAAGTCATAATGATTATTTGGGTCAAAATATAATGCTGCATTACCCGCAATTTCAGGAAGCGATGAAGAGAAAGACGAAATAACCGGGCATGAGAAACTCATTGCTTCAAGCGCCGGTATTCCAAATCCTTCATAAAATGACGGTATGACGAAGCAGGTAGCATTTTCGTATAAAAAGATAAGTTGATTATCGGTTACAAAATCAGCAAAATAGATATCATCTTCCATTCCAAACTTGGCAACTGAATGATAGATTTCGTCATATAGCCAACCCTTTTTTCCAGCAATCACAAGCTTTATTTCCGGATAAATCAGCTTGAGTCTTGAAAACGCTTTAATTAAGGTTAGAATATTCTTTCTTGGCTGAAGGGTACCAACATATAGGATATAGGGATTTTTTGTTAAATCAGTTTTTAATTTTGATTCAGACAATAGATGCTTTTTTTCATAACCGTTATATATAACCTTAATTTTAGATGAAGGTATGTGGTAAGAATTTATTAAGTCTTTTTTAGTCGACTTTGAAACAGCGATTATTCGTTTTGCTGAGTCGATTGAATATTTAGTCCAAAATTTTAACTGATATAAATCTTTTTTAAGAAAATCTTGTGGGAAAAATGAATAGTTACGACCTGAGGGACTGGGCAAAATCTTGGCAAATAGTGGGCAGGACTATAAAAAACATCGATATCTTTTTTTTTGTAAAGCCGAAAAGGTAAAAATATTTGTGACCATAAAAATTTTGCTTTAATAATTTCATATTTAAAGTATCTATCTTCTTTTGGTAGATCGGGTAGGGGAGTTGCGCGAAGAAAAACCTTGAAAGTAATGTTTTTTTTAGATTGTCGTTTAAAGTATCGGAGAAGATTTAAAGCATAGACAGAGACACCAACCCTTTTTACAACATTTGCCTCATTGCCATCGACTCCTATAACCATAGTTGATATTTTAGCACAGTTTATAAATTCTTATAGACAGTTTCAAGCTTGTTGGCAATCCCTTGCCATTGATACTTGCTTTTAACAAGTAATAAAGCGTTTTTTCGTATTTTTTCGTAATTACCTTTGTCACTCAAAATTTTTTCAATTTTTTCAACAAATTGCAAAGGAGTCTTGGCCGTTAGGACGTGGATATTATCAATTACATCCAAGCCCTCAACTCCGGTTTCGGTCGATATGACTGGAATTCCTGATCCCATTGCTGCAAGGATTTTAAGTCGTGTTCCGCCAGGACCAAAAATAGGGGCGATAAATAAGTCGGCCTCCCTAAATAATTTTTTTACTTTTTGGGTATCGTCAGATGAAATATCTACAATCTTAATTTTTTTAAAATTAACCTTTCCAATTTTTCCAGCGTTCTGACCAGCAATAACGACATTAATATTTGGATTATTTTTTGTAAGTAGTGGATAAATTTTATTAATTAAAAATTTTGCCGCTTCAACGTTTTGCAACCAGAAAAAATTTCCTTGAAAAAAAACAGTTAACTTTTTTAGATCTTTTTTCCCAAGGCTTGATACAATCATTTCATCTCCAGCGCCATTTGGGATGACTGAAGTCTTTATTTCTTCTTCCTCATTCTTAATGATCTTTTCGTCAGGGGATGATACAGCAACAACTATGTTTGCCTTCTTCCAATAAAATCTTTCCCAATACCGAAGCTTAATAATATCTATATCAAAATATAGGAGCATTCTTAAATAAAACGGAAGGGAATTGACAAAATGTTTATAGACATTATATTCAATTGTCTGTTCAACTAAGACGATCGGAGTATTGGTTTTTGGAATATGTGGCATTACATAAAAAGTTTCGGCGTGAATGACATCAAATTTTTCTTTCTCTAAAAGCTTGCTAATTATTTCTTTTGCCTCATCTGAAAAATTGCGGACAACTAAAAAAGGAGATGAAGAAAAAATTGTTTTAAAGATATTTTTAAAAACCCATGGTTTTTCCGGTCTTTGACAAAGATAGATTTTTTTACAAAAACTTTTAAGGTATGAATAATAATCTTTTTCCTTTTGATTTTTATAAAGAGCTACAAGTGTAATTTCATTACCTTGACTCAAGTGTTTTAAGAGGTTGAAAGTACGGATTTGACCCCCAGATGATGGAGGATATGGAACATATGGCGTAACCATTAATATCTTCATAGCTTGAATATGGTCATTTTTTCGTTTTCAAAAATGATGAAATAATTTTCGGATTTTAAAATATCGATTTCGGATGAACTTGAAGTTACCAAAAAATTATAACCGAGCTCTTTTAAAGTTTTAGGGTCTTTAAAAATCGAAGGCGCTCCTCGTCTATCCGATAAGTATAAAAGGGTAGTATCACCAGTTGTATCAGTTACGACTAGATCATTTTTCCCGGTCAAACTATTGATAATCTTGGCACTTGCAACTTGGTCAGGTGAAATTCCAACTCCTGAAAATATTGCAAGAGCCGGTAAGATCAGAGTTTGATAATACTCATGTTGGACATTGCCACCTTGAAAGACAAAAAGAAAGGCTAAGCTTGAAACCAGAATCGAATGAAGGAGAAGTTTCTTACTCTTGAGAAATGATCCAATAACAAAAAAACTTGCCGCAAACCCTCCTAAGATAAGATTGTTAATTCGCTCAAAAAAGATCCATCGAAAGAAGGCGGGTTTAAAAAAAATCCTCTGTAGAGCGCCGCCCGTATTGACACTGGTTATCAACCATTCTGAAACCGGTACTCCCTCTGGGAATTGTTTTATATAATTCCTCCACAAATATAAGGGGATAATTGAAAGGATAAAATATAAATAAAAAATTATATTCTTGAGAAACTTTTTAGGACTACTTGCATAAAAAATATAGGTAAGCGGAAGGCCGAAGAAAATAACCGTTGGTTTAATCAACATTGATGAAGCAAAAAAGAGGAGAGATATTAAACATAGAAATAGCGATCGGGGATTAAGATAAAGAAAAAATATCGCAAGAAAAGAGAAACTGAGAGCGGTTGTTTCAGGTAGTACCGCCCTTGAGAAAAAAACAAAAAAAGGAAAGACTGCGTAAATTAGACTGGCAAAAAATGCCGCCAATCTCCCTGATTCGCGAAGAGTCAAGTAATGAATTATTGCAATGATAATTAAAGAAAAAAATACGGAAGTAAGCCGACCCCATATTTCAATCGGGAGTCCTGGGATATACTTTGATATTGAGGCAAAGATCGCATTGTAAAGTGGGAACTCTACCATTCGCAAGCCTTGAGGATTCTCAATCCCGGACTGAACATTAGAAAAGTCATCATATTTTGGGCGCATTAGATCAAAACCACTTTTAACAAAATTACGGGCAACGGCGGCTGTATCTACCTGACGCCAACTATGAAAGTCAGCAAGAGGTGTATTTATACGGTACAGCCTAAACAGAAGCGCAACGCTGAGAATAAAGCTTAATAATAAAAAATCAACTTTCTTCATATTTGATCTTTGATTTTAGCTGAAAGTATCCAACATATAACCCAGAAATTAACCAAAATGTATAGGCGACTTTGGAGGCCTCAAAGGCATCGATGTATGAAGCATTTATAAATAAGGCAATAAAGGAAAAAATAAAACCAAGACCGATGATTTTTTCTTTGACATCGAGCTTTCTTATCTTAAAATATATTGTTTTTAGCAAATATAAGAGGATTGCTAGAAATGACGCTGTGCCGAATAATCCAAATTCTCCAAGCCACCTGAAATAGTCGCCATCAGTGGCCTCAGTAATTGAGGATGGGCCGCTACCCAAAAAGATATTTTTTTTGAAGGCATTAATCGCTCTTGGCCATTCAACCTGAAGTCGAGTTGCCATTGAGATATCAGAAACCACAGTGTTAACCGGCTTTAGGTTAGCTGAAAGAGTGGCTGAATATTTCGCTTTGTCAGAAAGAGAAATTTCTCCGGATAAGGTGGCAGCTCGTGATTTTTCATCGACCACTTGATTACGGAACTTGTCTAAATTGTCACTTCCAGATTGATCTTTCAACTTATAGTAAAATGATCCAGCCGGTAACTCTTTCGTCGTAATTTTCTGACCGATGTATACGGCTCCAGTTTTTTCATCAATTAGAATTCTTCTCACCTGGAATGTCTTTAAAAATCTTTTAGTTATTTCTCCGGTTGTAAACATTAGCCCGACTGTCAAAACCAAAACAAAGATAAGAAGCAAGTATTTTCGAACAAATAATAAAAATGTAATAGTCGATACAGCATAGGCGATAAATGATGAGCGGGAGGATGTGTATAATAATACGACCAATGAAACAATAAAAAGATATAAATAAGACCTTCTGTCTTTTGATAAATAAAAAGACAGAATAATAGGAATTGATATAACAAGATAAATTGCTAAATCATAATGTCCAGCAAATGTTGATGAAATTCGTGCTTCGGGTGTCAAATATAAGAGGTACCCTTTTGCATATTCTGGATTCATCGTCTGGATAGCGGGGAAGTTAAAAAATTTCTGGCCTAGACCATAAAGGACAACAAGCAAAATAGTAATAAAATAAAAATTTATCAGTTGAATAAAATCTTTTTTTGTCTTAATAGTTGAAAACGCAATAAAAAATACAATCATATACTCAATTCTTCTTAAAGAATGCAGGAGCCCGAGATGTAGGAATTCAATGGTTTTTCCAATGAAGCCTCCCCAGTAGAAAGATGAGAATACTGCAACCCAAAATACCCCAAAAAGTAAGGCAAAAGTTTTATTTATGGTGACTTTTTTACGAACAAGTTGAACAACAAAAATAAACACCATTACTGTCAAATAAATATCTTCAAGGCGAATGGCAATATATGTGTAGTTAATCATCTTAATCGGGAGCTTTGGCCATAGAGGTACCAAGAAGATAAAACCGGCAAGAATAATTTTTATCAGATTGTCATCAAGTATTTTAAGAGATCTTAAAAGCTTCTGCATAAGTATTAATCAGGTATTTATTACCTTTAATTTTACCAATAAAAAACGCTAATATTGCCTTAGATTTAAGGAGGAGTCTCAACATAAATAAACTTAAGGTTGAATAATGCTTTTTATAGAAAAATATAAAACCCCGGTAAACTTGAAGAATGGGGAATGTCCGGCCATTCGACGATGCTGATCCGAGATGAATTATCTGAGCAGACGGATAAAAATATGTTTTTAATCCAAGCTTGGCGGCCCGATACAAAAGATCAACCTCTTCCATATACATAAAGATAGTTTTATCAAATCCACCTAGTCGTACATACAAGGCTTTTTTCGTAAATATTGCTGCACCGGACAGCCAATCAACCTGTTGAGTTGTGTCAGGGGAAGATCGGGTAGCACCCCAGTAATCACCTTTTAAAAATAGCAAAGCAAAGATAACAGGGAGAGTAAAAAAATGAGCAGCTGAGGCTTGGGGAGTAAGGTCGGAGTTATAAAGTTTTGGGCCAAGAAAACTAATATCTTTTTCAATTTCCCCGCCCAAATCCAAGATTTTCTCCAGTCTGGAAATATTTAAGATTATTTTTTTTGTCTGAGGATATTTTTTCCAATAATTCTTTCGAGCCGTCTTGGGAATTATTATCAGCAACAATGATTTCATACTTAATTTTTGAGCCAATGAGAGAGCGGTTAATCGAACGAAGGCACTCGTCAGTGATTTTTTTGGTGTTATAAGAGACGATCACAATTGACAAATCGGGTCTTTTCATTGGCCCTAATTCTATCAGGAATACCTGATGAGGTCAAATTTTCCACTTTACCCGTGGAAGGGAGTTGTGTCAGCAGCAGGATTCGAACCTGCGACGCTCCGCTTACCTGCCCGCCGTACAAAGTGGCTGGAGGGAGATTCGAACTCCCGGCCTAACGCTTATGAAACGTTTGCTCTAACCGCTGAGCTATCCAGCCTTCACTTTGTACTTTGGGAGGCGCGGTGAAACGAGAGCTCCCTGCCCGCAACGCCTCGCTTGCGAAGCATGTGTACTTCGGCTAGCGTGGCAGGCGGGTACCGCTTAAGCTATGCTGACTTCTACTTTTAGTTTATAAATTATACTATAATAAGGTATTTGTGTCATTTCGAGCGTAGCGAGAAATCTAATTTTATACGCTTTGTTTTTGTCCAGGATTACTCTAAGAAAAAGGTTATAAAAGATGTAAAGGTGGTCGAAATTAAAAAATGGAGCGGGGAAGACGGGACTTTTGAAGAATTGGTCAGACTTAATGAAAATGGTAATTTTGAGGAGTTTCCAGATTTTAAAGTGAGGCAAATTAACAGATCTAAGATATTACCAGGTGGGGTGAAAGCATGGCACATTCACTTCAATCAAGAAGATATCTGGTATGTATCTCCTGATGATCATATGATCATGGGTCTTTGGGATTTACGAAACGACTCGGATACAAAAGATGTGAAGATGAGAGTTGTCCTTGGAGCCGGTACGACAAAACTTATATATGTTCCACGAGGAGTTGCTCATGGAGTAGTCAATGTATCAAAAAGGCCAGGAATAATAATTTATTTTGTAAATCAGCAATTTAATTTCACAGATCCTGATGAAAGAAGATTAAAGTGGGATGCGGCCGGAGAGGAATTCTGGATGGCGGAGAAAGGCTAGATATAATTTTCAAAGACTTCTTTATGAACTTAAAAATTCGAGAAATTCGCGCTTCTTCGATATTAATTAAATCCGGACTGCCTGCAGCTGATTGGGTTATAAATCCTTACAATGGTTGCTTATTCGGGTGCATGTATTGTTACGCAGCCCAAATCGCAAGATGGAAGCATCCTGATGAAATTTGGGGGAATTATCTTGATGTAAAAATCAACGCTTCTGAACTACTAAAAAATGAACTTGAAAAATTAGTTATAAGACGATCGCATCATATCTATGATTTCGGATCGATATTTTTTAGTTCGGTGACAGATCCATATGTTGGGATGGAGGCAAAGTATAAGTTGACTAGGAAGTGTTTAGAGGTTTTGGCTGACTTTGGCTACCAAGGATCAATTTCAATTTTGACAAAATCTCCCTTAATTACTCGAGATATTGATTTATTTAAAAAATTTAAAGATATTGAGGTCGGGATGACGGTGACCGGACTTGACGATAAAGTATCACGATTTCTTGAAGTCAAAGCTCCTCCAGTTACATCAAGAATAAAAGCACTTAAGGAATTATCCGATGCAGGAATTAATACGTATGCGTTTGTAGGACCAATCGTCCCGTATTTTATTCATGACGAGAAAAAGATAAAAGAAATTATTGATAAACTTGAGGAAATTGGGGTTAAGAAAGTATGGTTTGAGCACCTAAATCTTAGTCCAAAAATCAAAGCTCGACTATATGAATATCTCAAAAAAGAGTCCCCAGAATTAATTACAGAGTTTGAAAAAACCGACACCGAAAAATATCGGGAAAAGCTAAATAAAATTATTGAAAAACAGATGAATGGAAGAAAAATAAAGATGGGATATAAAGAAGTGATTTATCATAAAAAATTAACTAAAAAGATAGGTTAGTTTTTAAAAATTTACTTGGATATTTTAGATATAAATTCTTAAATTCATTAAATAATTGCAAAGATTTAATAAATAATTTTTTGTTTTCCCTGGCATATGAGATTCGCAACCAAAAGCCTAAAGTATCATCGTTTTCCCAACGTTTTTGATCAAAAGCAAAGCACGGACCAATCTGAGTGACAATATTACAGGTGAGATAAAAATTTACACAAAAATCAAAAAAATTAACACTGTCTAAATCCTTTATTTTAATGAAAGTGTTAAAGGCAGTGATTTTTGGTGTTGCGCTTTCAATATTCTGATTAAGAATAAGAATTACTTCATCATAATATTGGCTATAATAATTCTTTAATTTAATTGAATATTTTTTATATTTAAAATATATCTTAGTTAAGTCACTACACGAATAACTGCGGATCGTACTACTAAATTTATCAAAATCATTTTTTAAATTATTTGTCAATAAATTTAAATCTTGATAATCACTAATTGCTTGCCTAATTGACTGGATAAAGCAATCAAGTGATATAAGTCCTGTAAAACAAGAAGATGATGTAAAACATTGTCTTTGTTCAGATATTTTAGTTATTTCCTCTATTAGAATTTTGTTTTTTGAAACTAGATATCCGATCCTTAGGCCAGCTAAGTTTTTCGATTTAGAAAAACCTTTAACAATAACTAAATTATCTAGGGCATCAATTTTATTTGCAATTGTGTCTGTTTGCACAAAAAAGTTATCTTGATATATTAAATCAGAGAATAACTCGTCTATCAATAATAAAATATTGTTTTTTTTACATTCATATATCAATGTTCTTAATTCTTTTTTTTTATAAACTTGACTTGAAGGATTAGCTGGTAGGGTAAGAACTATTAGCTTTATATTTTTGTTAATTTTATTTAAAATATCTGGTATAGGATCAAAACTCGTAATTCTATCATTCATTTTTTTAATTCCTAAAGCTTCAATAAATTTTAAATTATAAAACTTAGCTGAATATTTATAAATGTAATACGTAGGACTACCAATAATAATTTCAGAACGAGGATATTTCCTTTTTATAAATTCAAATATTTGGCTTATTGCCCCGGTTGATCCTTCGGTTAAAGCAACGTTCTGAAAAGAATAAATATTTTTTTTGAATTTAACGTTTTCCATATATGCCACAGATTGACGAGCTTCTATATTTCCTAAAGATCCATTATATGATCGGTAATAAGTATGATTTTTAAAATCTCTTATTAATTGCTGTATATACGGTTTAAATGTTTTGTAGTCTGAAGTTCCGTCTGAAATTTTAAACTTGCCTTGCTTTGTTTGATTAAAAACTAATTGATCTAATTTAGGTGTTTTATAAAACAATTTATATATCATGTGATAAAAAATGTTATAAGGTTCTTCATTAAATTTACTAACATTTTTTATGATTTTGTAAGCTTGATTGAAATATTTTTTTGATGGAATAATAATTTTTTTCATATTAAATAACCTAGACGGTTTTCATAAACTTCATTGAATGCAAGTAATCTTGCCAATATTTGGGGAATTTCTTCTTGTCTAATCCCTCCATAAGTTAGTCTAAAGGTATCCTCACTTATATTATTTGAAAGTCCAAAGGATTGGATATTCATTGGTACAATTCCTGTGGTTAGGGCTGTTTTAGCAATTTTATCGAAACCATTATTTTGTCCCAAAGATTTTATTGTAACTAAGGTGTTATATCCAGCTTCATCTGGAGATCTAATAATCGTTCTCCCTCTTTTTTCAAAATAATCGAGACAAAATTGAATGACGGTTAAATTATTACGATAATATTTTATTACTTCTTCATTCCACTTTTTTCGTTCAATATACCAATTGTCTAATGTTTGTAGGCTAATACCTTTGAGCCAATTGAATCCCGTATTTTTTTCTAATCGTTGCTTAATGGCCTTAATTGATTTTACTCCCTGTTCTTGATCAATGATTTTTGCTAATGCCTCAAATTGATAAAAAAAAGTTTGGGTTAGATTTGAAGTACATCTTCTTTCAAGCAATGAACGATTTATTTCTTTCATTATTTTTGAGTTTGTTGTAGCAATAGAACCTGTTCGGGTGCCGGCAACATTGGTAGATTTTGCGAAACCATAAATGAAAACGATATTATCTAATGATCCGGTTTCTTTCCCAATTTTTATCGGGTTGGGGGTACTTTTATTTTTTGAAAAATATAAACTATCAAACAATTGATCGATTACTATTATTACTCCGTTATTTTTTGCCCACAAAAACAAACCTTTAAGAAAGTTATCACTAAAATCTTCACCATTTGGATTATTTGGTAATGTCAAGACGAGTAAGCTTTCTTTTGGCAGAGTATCTTTAATATCTTGTAATGAAGGGAAATATGACCTTACAAAATCTACATCTTTTGGTTTTGATAAATCAATAACTTCAAATCCAGCGCTTTTTACTGATAGTGGTAGAGTATAGTATGAAGGCAGAATAATGCTGGCTTTTTTCATTGAACCTGCTTTTGGTTCAGGTAAGATTTTGTATATAGAATTAATCGCCACACTTAGAGCCTCGGTTGCCCCATTTGTCAATGCAATATTTTCTGGACCAAAAATTTTTGAAGTGTTGAGAGCCATTTCTGGATCAATGGAGGTATTATAAATAGTTGCGATTGCACAACGTCCTTCGGGTGATCCTCCCGGAGCATTGTAGCTAATTATATTTGCAGGTGTTATTCCTGCCTTTAGTGATTCAATTGCCGAAATACTTGGTTCTATATTTCCAACTCCTGAACCAGGTTCTCGAGCAAACCTACCCCAGTTGACCTCAAAAACTGAGTTAATTGTATTGACCATATAATTTTCTGATTCAATTTTTCGCCTAATCGCTAAGGTTTTTAAATATACTTCGTTAGGATCACCTACTAAACTTGAAGTTTCTGTCTCAAAGCGATCATTAAAGTATGCTGCATCTCGCCCTTCAAGTAATTTTTTTATTGCCTTTTCATATTTTCTAACTTTTTGAAATTCTGAAGCAACTTTAGTTGTATTTAATGGATTAGTGTTACTTTTTAAAACGGCAGAAAATGGTGTAATTTCTATTGTCATATTTATTTTTCTTTCAACCCGTTTCCGGTAAGAATTAGGACAACTTTTAATGAATATATTTTGCTTTTTATTAGCGCTGCTAAGGTTGCGGCGGCCGAAGTTTCAACATATATCCCCTCGGTTTTGGCTAGGAGATTTTTTGCTTTTAAAATTTCACCATCGTTAACAGACAGGATCATTCCGTTTGTTTCTTTAACCCAATTTAAAGTCAATCTTCCGTCGAGTGGTGCGCCAACTTTCATGGCTGAGGCAACTGTTTGAGGCACTTCGATTAATCGAAGTGTTGGTGAATTTTCTTCCCAAGTCTGGGTTAAAGGATCAGACCCTTTTCCTTGAACGCCAATAAATTTTGGCCATTTATCTTTTTCAATAAACCCTTCAATGATTGCGCAACCGAGAGTGCCATTTCCAACAGGGACAACAAAAGCATCAAAGTCAATCCCTGACACTGCTAATTCGCGACCGAGTGATCTTTGACCAAGTCGTCTTAATTCATAGTCGCCACAAAGTAAATAATTATTTTTTTCTGCGATCTCTTTGGCTTTTTTTACACATAAATCATAGTTTCCATTTATTTCTATTATTTTTGCTCCACATGCAATTGTTTGCAGAAGCTTTCCTAGGGGAGTACCACTTGGCACAACAACAAGACATTTGAGCTTAGCTCTGGCGGCATAGGCGGATAAGCTCGCCGCCATGTTACCTGTTGATGCGCAAACAACTCCCTTTTTACTTCTTTTTAAAGCTTCGGAGACTTCTGTAATACTACCCCTATCTTTAAAAGACCCTGTTGGATTTTGGTATTCAGCTTTTACCCAAATTTCTCCTCTCCAATCTAAAAACTTCTCTAAATTAAAGAGTCGAAATATAGGAGTATTACCTTCGCCCATTGAAATTTGACCAAGGTTTTTCATAATGGTTTTATTAAATCCATCGGTTCACTTAACGGTCCGATTGTTTTTTCGACAATTGATACTAATTTTTCTGACTCGATTAAATCGAAAATGTCTTTGACCATTGTGTACATGATCCTATCTTTTTTTATGTAGGGGACTTTTTCTCTGATTAATTGATATGCGGCCAATATTCCTTTCCCTGGTTTTTTTCCTTTTTTGAAATCCAATGCCTGACATCCGAGCATTAACTCGATTGCCAATACATATCTTGTGTTTCTAATAATCCTTAGAATTTTTAAAGCGGCATTGGTGCCCATTGAGCAATCATCTTCCTGGCCGGCTGATACCGGAATGGAATCAACAATACCCGGGTAACAAAGAATTTTATTTTCATTTACTAATGCTGCCGATGCGTACTGAGGCATCATGAATCCAGAATTTAATCCTCCAGACTCGATAAGAAATGCCGGCAAGATTTTGCTGTAATACGGATTGTTCATTCTTTCTTGTCTGATCTCTGAACTGTTGGCATACTCCTGTATTGCTTGAGCCATTGTCTCAAGTGGCATACAGATTGGTTGACCGTGAAAATTACCACCCGATAAAACTTCCTTTGTATCTATAAAAACTAATGGATTATCCTGAGCAGCATTAATCTCTGTTTCAAATTGACGCTTAATCCAAAGCAAAGCTTCGCGACTGGCGCCAAGGATAACCGGAGCGCAGCGGATAGAGTAAGCATCTTGGACTCGCTGAGGGGGAGCGGCAAGAATTTCGCTTTGCTTCATAAGCATTCTTAAATTCTTGGCGGCAATGATTTGCCCATTAAACCTTCGGGCTTTGGCGATTTTTTCGTCAAGTGCTTGGAAAACTACCTCTATTGACTCCATTGTCATTGCGCAGGCGATCTCTGAGATTTTCGCGAGCTGTAAGGCATCATATAATTCAAGACTCCCCATTCCGGCCATGAAAGTATCGCCATTTATAAGAGCTAAACCTTCTTTTGCTTGAAGCTTAAGTAAAGGGATCCAGGCTTTTTTCATCGCCAGTCGGCCTGGCATTCTTATGCCTTTATAAAATGCTTCACCCTCACCAATCATTGGCAAAACCATCATGGCAAGAGGCGCCAAGTCTCCACTTGACCCGACTGATCCTTGTTCAAGAATCATCGGGGCTACTTTTTTATTAAGCATTTCAACTAGAGTTTCCAAAAGAATGGGTCGGCCCCCCGACATACCTGATGCCAGATAATTTGCTCGGCACAACATTGTTGCCCTGACAATATCTTCACGAGCAGGGTCTCCAATTCCGGTACTGTGACTTAAAATTAGATTAAGTTGCAATTGGGCCGCTTTTTCCGGATCAATAAATACTTGAGAAAATTCTCCGAAACCAGTTGTCACCCCATATATTTTTTCCTTATTATTTATTTTTTCCTGCAAAATGTCATAGCCCTTTTTACTTTTTTTTGCCGCATCTTTTCCGATTTCAACAATCGCATAATCACGCGCTACAGCTTTTATCTGCTCAATTGTTAAATTCCGACCTGTCAATACGACCTTATTTACTTTTTTCATTTTATTTTTATAAAATTTGTAATTTGTTACCCATAAAAAAGCCCCGCACTTGGCGGGGTAGAGAAATTCAGTTAACTAGTTAACTACATTTTAGGAAACCCCGCCTGCGGCAGGGAATGATGAAAGCTAAAACTAAATTTTATGTCGCTGGATTGTATCATTATTTTTTACCTACTTCGATTAATCGAAGTAGCCTAAAATATTAACGTGTTAACATAATAACACATGATATTTCAGTTGTCAATAGTATATGTTAGCTGCGATTTATTGACAGCAGAATTTTTATGATATAATCAAAGTATGAAAAATTATATAGATTTAACTAATATTCAAAAAAAATATAGAGGCTCTTGGATCGCCTTAGATAATAATTTGAAAAAAGTAATTTCAAATGGTCAAGACGCTAAATCTGTTTACGATATAGCTATAAAACAGGGGTACAAAATTCCTACTTTATTTAAAGTGCCCAAAAAGATTACTCCTTACTTTGGAGTATCTTTTATATGATTAAGCATAGATTCAAATACCAAAAATACGGTCAATTCTACAGACCCGTTATTCCAGTAACATTAAGAAATGGTTCAAAAGTATTCAGATATTTGGCTCTAATAGATTCTGGAGCAGATCAAAATATATTTCATTCAAATTTAACAGAAATTTTAAAATTGGATATAACAAAATTAAAACCCTATTCTTTTACTGGAATAAAAAGAGAATCTTCATCAAAGGGTTATCTGGGAATAGTTGAACTAGGGATAGGCAATGAATTTTTTGATGCCCCGGTAATTTTTTCAGATGATATTTCAGATAATGGTTATGGCATTGTTGGCCAATTTGGTTTTTTTAGCCATTTTAAGGTAAAAATTGATTATCAAGGTAAAGATATAGAATTAAAGAGTTTTAAGTAAAACATGTCAAGCTTTCAGCCATATAAACCTAGAAACACGAAAGAGAAGACACTAGCTAAATCCTTTTTAAAATTAAAAAATGAACAAGACGTTGCAAATTTTTTAAGGGATATCTTGACCATTAAAGAATTAGAGGAATTTGCGAACCGGCTAGAAATGGCGAGGCTTTTAAAGAAAGGTTGGTCATACAAAAAAATCGCTCGTGAATTAAAGGTTTCGACAACTACGGTAACCCGTACGGCACACTGGTTATATAGAGGGTGTGGGGGATATGATAAGGCACTTAAATAAAAAATGACAAATTATTTCCAATCGGGTTTGTAGTACTTTCTTCCCGTAAGATTTTTTGGGAGATATTCCTGATTTATTTTTTTTCCGGTTTCTTTTTCCACTTTCCATGGATAGCGGACATGGCCTTGGCCGTAGCCTAAGGATTTCATCACTTTGTTTAGAGCGTTTCTTAAATGGAGGGGAATTGGGTCAAGATTTTTTTCATCAATATCGGCAAGCGCTCCATAAAGGCCGCTGGTTGAAGCAATTGATTTTTTAGCAGTTGCTAAGTATGTTGCCGTCTGGGCAAGTATTAAACCAGCTTCGGGCCAACCGATCATATGGCAAGCCTGCATGGCGGTGGTTGCCAAGACTAAAGCGGTTGGTTGGGCATTACCAATATCTTCACTAGCAAATACGACCATCCGTCGGGCTATAAAAATCGGATCCTCTCCCGCTTTAATCATTCGGGCGAGATAATGAAGTGTCGCATCAGGGTTAGACCCGCGCATAGATTTTATAAATGCAGAAATTGTGTCGTAGTGCCAATCGCCTTTTTTATCGTAATAGATCGCTTTACGTTGGACCGCCTCTTCTGCAATCTTTAGAGTTATTTTTTTTGAAATTGATGCGGCTAATTCAATTGCATTAATTGCCGTTCTCCCATCACCATTGGCACTTTTAATAATATGCTCAATTGCCTCTTTTTCAAATTTATGTTTTGGGTAAAATTTTTCGGCCCGTTTAACTATCATTTGGATTTCTTTTTCTGTCAATGAGTTTAAGACATAAATTTGACTTCGGGAAACAAGGGGAGCGATCACTTCAAATCCTGGATTTTCGGTGGTTGCGCCGATTAATGTAATTGTGCCGTCCTCAACATAGGGCAAGAATGCATCTTGCTGAGCTTTATTAAACCGATCTATATACCTAGCGATTATTCTAGCAAGGGTAGTCTTCCCTGTTCCAGGAGGCCCCCAAAAAACCATTGAGATAACTTTCTTATTCTCAATCATTCGTCGGATCGGTTTACCCAGTCCTACCAAGTGGTCTTGGCCGACAAATTCATCAAGCGATTGAGGTCGTAGGCGCTCGGCTAGAGGAATATCCATAGAAATGGAATAAGGAAATTGGGTTTGGAAGCGGGTTAGGAATTTGGAAGTATGAAATTAGATTTATCTATCTTCAATTCTCAAATTTCCTAACTCGCCTCAATACCTATATTCAAATTTCTAATCATGAACTTTCGTTCACCTTAATAATAGACCAGTTCGTTTTGAAAATCAAGGGATAAATAATTGATATAATTATTCAATGTCAAATAAAATAATTAGAACGATATGTTATTTTCAGAAAGAACCAAATGAGGAAGTATTCCAAAAGCTAGATAATTTAGAAAAATTATTTAAAGAAAAAGGATTTGAAGTTCAAACAAAACGTCTTAATTCTCCCAATATTAGTAAAGTAATAGAATTAGATAATATTTACGCAGCTAAAGGATATTTTTTGTCTGTTGGATCTGCCGCTAAGGAAGAAGTAATTAAACTTTCAAATTCTAACAACATTGCTTTCAATATTAATTTAACAAATAAACCTCTCGACTTAGATGAAGTAGATATTTTATTTAACATTATTAAAAATAATTCCACTAAGACATTTAATTTTACTTACGTTTTCAACAATCCTGTATCTAGTCCTTTTTTTCCGGCTGCAAATTACGGAAGAGACGGCTTTTCAATTGGTTTACAGCCGACGAACTTAGCTGAAGGTTGTACTGAGACAAAACAATGGTTAGGTAAAATGAAAGTAACATGGACCGAAATAACTCAGCTGCTAGCAACAAATGAAGAATTTATTGGAATCGATTCTTCTATTGCTCCTTTTAGAGCTGGTAACTCCAGTTTAGTTAATTTCATTCGGAAGTTATCTGGAACTTTTGAAAAGTCAGTGACAACAAATATTTATACTCAAATAACTGAATTTATAAAAAAAGAAAACCCAAAACCAGTTGGCCTTTGCGGATTAATGTTTCCTTGTCTTGAGGATTTTGAATTAACTGATGAATATGAAAAGGGTAATTTTTCTATAGAAAGAAATATTTATCTATCATTACATAGTGGTGTGGGAATTGACACATATCCAATTGGAATTGATGAAAAACCTGAGAGAGTTTTGGAAATATTGAAATTAATTCAAAATTTATCTAATAAATTTAAGAAGTCGTTGTCCGCCCGTTTTGTATCAGACGGAAAGTCTAAAATTGGTGAGAAAACTAATTTTAAAAGTAAATATTTAAAAGATACAATTATAAAACCATTATGAAAATAATAGATTTATCCCAAGAGCTTTATGATCAAATGCCGGTTTACCCCGGCGATCCGGAAGTAATAATAAAAGAAATCCATACATTGGACAAGGAAGGATGGAACTTAAGAAGCATGGCTTTTACAACTCATATAGGTACCCATGTCAATGTCCCATATCATATGGTTAAAGGAGGAAAGAAATTGGATAAATTTGCTTTGGATAATTTCTTTGGCAAAGCAGAACTTTATAAAGAAGGAATGAAATTTTATCGAAATAAAGGGGTGATTTTTTCATCGTGCAATATTGATAAGAAAATTGCCAATGACTTAATCAAATTCCCACCAAAATTCATCGGTCTTTCGGAAAAATTTGAATTTGATATTACTCTTGAAAAATTACTTCTTGAGAAAGGGATTATATCTTTTGAAAACCTGACTAATGCCGATATACTTCCTTCAGAATTTACATATTATGGAGTACCATTGAATATTAAAGAAAGCGACGGTTCACCAGTTCGCGCATTTGCAATAGTTTGATATGTTTTGTTGTTAAAAATCCCACCCGTAGGGTGTTCTACTATGAACAAAATCAAATTTGTTTACTTTGACATCGGTGGTGTCATGGCAAATACTGACGATTATTTTAAAGGCGCAACTATTAAATTTGGGATTTCTTTAAATGACTTTACTGAATTTTGGCAAAACTTTTTTAGAGACGATATGACAATAGGGAAAATAACTCCCCAAGAATTTTGGAACAAAGCAATTATCAAATTTAATCTGAAAAATGCTAATGATTTCAATTTTCTAGAAAGTTGGATGGGTGATTACAAGGAGAATATTGATGTTCACGAATTAGCGAAAAAAATCGCAAAAAAATACAAAATCGGCTTAATCTCCAATCTTTATCCTGGCATGATGCCAAAATTGGTAGATCTAGGCAAGGTTCCCGATATTAATTACTCTGCAATAGTTTTATCTAACGAAGTAGGTATGATGAAACCGGAAAAAGGAATCTATGAACTTGCCACAACCATAGCCAGAGTAAAGGCGGAGGAGATTTTATTTATTGATGATAGGCAGGATTTTATTGAAGGAGGAAGGTTGGCGGGTTGGATTACATTTTGGCTTGACGAAAAGAATATAAAAAAATCAATAGAAAAAATTGAGAAAATTCTCCTTAGTGACAAAGTACATTTATCAGTGTAATGATACCCTGATAAGGAATTATAATTAGGCCGCTAGGCCTTTTTACTTAAGAATTTTATAGTTCCATTATTGGCGTCAACTTCTATGTAGTCTCCATCTCTTAATATATGAGTTGCAAATCTAGTTCCTGTTACGCAAGGTATTTGCAGTTCTCTAGCAAGGATTGCTGCATGACAAAGAACTCCGCCCTCGTTAGTTACAATCGCGGCCGCTCTTTTCATTGCCGGAAGAAAATCAGGAATGGTCATCGAGGAAACAAGTATTTCTCCTTTTTTAAATTCACCGATCTGTTTGTGACCCATTACTCGCCGGACTAATCCTCGGGCGATTCCTTTTTGAGCAATATTACCTTGCAATACTGCGGAGTCAAATTTATTTATCTTAAATTTTATTTCAAATATTTTTTCAATTTCTGGTCTTGATTTGCTGATCAACAACTTATTATTCCCAAAAAAATAACCCATATCCCTTTTTAGTAACTCACTTTTAAGAGGTAGTTTTCCTGAAAAAATTTCTTGAGTAGTTAGCAAGGAAGACAACTCTTCAAGTTTTGGATACATCTTGATGAGTGATTTTCTGATAACGGTATCTGATGAATTACATAATTTATCAGTAAGCGATCTTACTTTTTCAAGCTCTTTCAAGTCCAAGTCTTTGACTTTATCTTCATCCATTTGAAAGAACCACCACATTGCCTCAAACCAAGGATATTTTTTTTAAGAAAGATTTATCTTCATGGGCTAATTTTGAAAGGAGATTACAAACCCAATCAACTCCCTGCAAGTCATAGTTAAATCGAATTGTGTCATCGAATCTCTCAGTGATAATATAAGGGAGAAATGGTTGCTTTAATTCTGTCCAGCCTTTTGGATTAGTGCTTTCTCCACGAACCCAAGCTTCAACTGAAGGTAGGCAAAAGTCTCTGGCAAATAATTTCTCGTAGAGATGATTTTTTTTCATCAACTATATTATAACAATCCCATCTTTTCTTTAACTTCTTTTACAGTTTCTCTTGCAATTTTACGGGCGCGGTCGGCTCCGTCTCTGATCACTCCATCGACATAATTTTTGTCAGCAGCGATTTTGGCCCGTCTTTCTTGAAAAGGTTTTAGGTCGGCATATATTGCTTCGGCGATGGCGTCTTTAATTTTTACAAATTGTAATGTCCCGTCATTAAATTCTTTTTTATACCTATCCGTGACGGCCGGAAGGAATAGGTTAGCAAAAGCAAAAAGTGATTTTAATCCTGGTGACATTTCTCCGCCAGCTGAGGTTGCGGTTGGAACAGAACGGATTTTTTTCCTAATTTCTTCAAGTGAATCCGTTAAGTTAATAAAACTATTTGCAACAGTTTTACTCATTTTTCCCTCACCAGTCAATGACGGAATGTATTCACCTTTAGTCGCAAATCTTACTGGCTCGGGGAAATCTGTCCCGTAAAGTTGGTTCATTTTTCGAGCGATTTCTCGTGTTACTTCCAAATGTGGCTCCTGGTCTATACCGACAGGCACTAATCCTGCCTTATAAATTAAAATGTCAGCCGCCATTAAAATCGGATAGTTTAAAAGTGCCATAGTATTGGCGTTTGGATGCTGCTTAACTTTTTCTTTGTACGTTGGTAGGTGCATCATCCTGGCAATTGTTTCGACTGTTGAAAAATAAAAAGCAAGCTCAATATGCTCGGGAATATCGGATTGGTAAATAATGATACTTTTTTTTGGATCAAGACCGGCCGCTAGATAATCAATAATAATTTCTCTTTTATTTTTAGCGAGCGCTTTTTTATCGTAAGGCGTTGTAATTGAATGGATGTCGACCACACAATATACAGTTTCATATTTACCTGTTTTTTCCAGCTCGAGGAATCCTTTGACTGCTCCCAAATAATTGCCTAAATGCAATCGCCCAGTTGCTCGGATTCCTGAAAAAACTCTTTTTACCGACTTAAGGTTTGTTACTTCTTCAATTTCCGACGTGATGTCCACTATTTGAATATTTGGTAGTTTTTTAAGATCTTTAGATAAACATCGGAATGTTGTACTTAAACTACCAGTCCCACCTAGAATAGTTTTCTTTTCAAAAACTTTTTTGTCTATATAGGTTTTTACATTTTCAACATAAAATCTTGCTGTGCCGATTTCAAGTCCTGTTACCTGATTAAACTCTTCAGGTGTGGCAATTTGTAGTTCAGAAATTCCTAATAATTTCTTTATTTTCTTAAAAGAAATTTTTGTCACGTCTCGCCTAAGCACAGCGATATAATTTTTATCGGCTTTCATGATCAAGGTCGCCACGCTATCGTTCAGTGTATAGCCCAATTGAGCAACGACATCAGCCGCCTCAACTAAAGAGTCATGTTCAAGGATCTTATTTTTAATTCCCAACTCGGTCATTTTTTTTGAATATTCCAGAGACATTTTGTCTATCATAGTTTTTATTATAACAATTTATAATTCATATTTTCTTGTCATCCCCTTGAGCCGAAGGCTTCCCTTTGGGAAAGAAAGGGATCCAGTCTTTGAATTCCCGCCGGAGCCTGCCCTCGAATGGGGGCGGGAATGACACTATTTTGCATAATAGTAATCCACGATTGCCTCGGCCAGGACTTCGTCGGAATCGATGGTTTTTTCGCCTAATGCTTCGTAATTAATAGCTTGAGGTAATTCAGTACAACCGAGAATAATATTTTCGGCGCCGTAATCGTACATACTATGAAGTAAGGCGATATACTCCTTTTTTAGAAATAGATTATTTACCCCGGCAAGAATTTCTCTAATGATTGATTCAGAAATTTCTAACTGTTTACTATTAGGTAGTATTACCTTAACTCCGTAATTTTTTAACTCTTTTTCATATAGCCCGGATTTGACTTGACTAGGACAGGACTGCCAAGTAATCCCACGGTTTTTATTTTTTTCTTTGAGACATTCTTACTGACTTCTGTAATGACCGAAATAAAGTCAACCGCTGTATGATTTTCTAATTCTTTGAGCAATATATGAACAGTATTACTGGCAATTGCTAACTTTGTCGCTCCAGCGACTTCAAGTGTTTTAGCAGACTTTATTAGCATTCCCTTGGCTTTTTCAATATTTTTTTTGTTACCAATAAAATCGGGAATTGGCAAAGATTCAAATATTAGATATGGGAAATCATCGTTATTTTTTGCTCCATATTTAGCTTGAGAAAACTCAATAATCTTTTTGTAAATAAAATTAGTTGACTGTGGGCCAACGCCTCCGATGATGCCGATTTTTTTGTTATTAATTTTTTTCATAATATTTTATATATAAATTTATAACTGATTATGCAAAAATTTGTCATAACCGTTAAGATCTAGTAAACCGTGCCCGGAAAGATTAAATAGAATTACTTTTTTCTTTCCTTCCTCGCGAGCTTTAACCGCCTCATCCATGGCTGCTTTTATTGCATGAGATGACTCAGGGGCGGGAATAATTCCCTCAGCCTTGGCAAAATCAACTCCAGCTTTGAAAACTAGGCTTTGCTCATAAGCGACTGCTTCAATTAATTTTTCGTTATACAGAAAAGAAATTTGAGGGGCCATACCATGATAGCGAAGTCCTCCAGCGTGAATCGGGGATGGGACGAAGCCGCTTCCCAAGGTGTACATTTTTAATAGCGGGGTCATTTGAGCCGTGTCACCAAAATCATATTCGTACTTACCTTTTGTCAGTGACGCACAAGACATAGGTTCAACGCCAACAAATCTGGTTTTATTTTTGTTCTTCAATTTATCTGCAAGGAATGGAAAAGCGATGCCGGCAAAATTACTTCCGCCGCCGACGCATCCGATAATAATATCTGGATATTCTTCTGCCTTCACCATCTGTTTTTTTGCCTCTTGCCCAATAACTGTTTGATGAATTGAAACAAAGTTCAAAACACTCCCGAGCGAATATTTTGCACCTTTAGTTTTAGAGACAGTTTCAAGTGCCTCGCTGATGGCAATTCCCAGGCTTCCGTTATGATTTCGATTTCCGGCCAATATTTTTTTACCAAAATCAGTTTTTTCTGAAGGACTGGCAAAGACATCGGCTCCGTACATTTGCATCACAGTTTTCCGGTATGGTTTTTGATCGTAGGAAACTCTAACCATAAATATCTGGCATTTTAATCCGAAATAATTACAAGCCAAGCTTAAAGCCGATCCAAACTGACCGGCCCCGGTCTCTGCAATAAGAGTTTTTACTCCTTCCTTTTTGTTGTAATATGCCTGGGCAATAGTCGTATTTAATTTGTGAGCTCCAGTAGGTGAGACACCCTCATATTTATAATAAATATGTGCGGGGGTATCTAAAAACTTTTCTAATCGGTAGGCTCTAATAAGCGGTGTTGGCCTATAAAGTTTATATAACTCCCTGACTTCATCAGGTATGGCGATTTTTTCATCAAGTGAAACCTCCTGCTTTATTAATTCCATTGGAAATATTGCTGATAGGTCAGCCGGGCCCGCAGGTTGCTTAGTCACAGGATTTAAGGGCGGGTCGGGTAATTTTCCTAAGTACTTTTTTAAGTAATAGGAAATATTTATATAATATTGTGGGATCTCTGATTCTGAAAGTGTAAAATTTGTATGTTTCATATATTTTTTCTGTCATCCCGAGGAAATGAAATGTAATGACGCTTCGCTAGATTTCTCACTATGTTCGAAATGACAATTAAACTAATAATTAATAAAAAAACCTCTGCTTGAAGCAGAGGTTAACCCATCAAAAAATCATCTGCTTCACCAGAGGCTATCTGTCCACCAATTATTTGAATTTATTTTGTCTTTCATATTTTTTTAAATCTTCCCATTCTAATTTCCCTTGACCCTCGAGTCACCGTTGCCACCCCGACCTTAAGTCGGCGGGCGATCTCTTGGTGGGGGAGGCCTTTTTTCAAAAGTTTAACAATTTGCAAACGGGTAACTATTTCGTCAAACTCACTAGGTGTCAAAATACCTCTCAAAAAATCAAGCATTTCGGTTTTTGACTTTTGTTTCAAAAAAGCCTCGACCAACTCCCCCACTTTGTTCATCCTAAATACTATCATACTAGTACACTATTAATTTGTCAAGAGGAATTAATTATAAGGGTTTATGGTAATAAATCAAAATATATAGAAGCTTGTTCAAATTAATTTTTGAATTTTATTTCAGGTTCATCAGGAAGATTGCCAACAATGGAGTTTTTAACTTTTTTAGTTTTTTTGAACGCTTGCGTTATCTCATTTTCTGACAAATCACGTTTTTCTCTCTCTGCTTCTTTCATAGCCTGGCAGATTGGGCAGTCGTCGAAATATTTGTTGGAACTACTTACGAGTATTTTTGACATTTTTGTCTTTTCTGAAAGCAATAATCATTAGCAAAATTATAATAGCAAATAGAGCTCCAGTAATCTGAAATCCCTGGTTGATTGAAATAAAGTTATTCATAAAAATTATTTATTTTAACTGCTAATATAAAGTACATTGTAGCAGCAAATAAATTAAAAGAAAAATTAATAACAATTGATCCAAAATTTCCAATAGCACCAGTAGGCGTTAGGGCTGCGGCAACAAAATAGGCCGATGAAACATTAACTAATAAATTTGCCAACAATTTTAATATTCTTCTATCAAAGAGATATGAAGCCATAAGAAATAGGATAAAGTAATCATATGTTTTTGTCTATGGACTATAGTCTACATAATAAGACATTTAGAGCTTTAAGATAACTTATTTTTAACGATATGCCACTTCTTTATGTTTTTTCATCATGCAGGCGTTCATTACAACGGTTAGGCCGGCAGCGCGGCCCTTGGCAGAGGCGACTTCATCAACGACCCCTTCCTGCAACCAGATTGATTTAGCGCCGATTTTAATGGCCTCATCAACAATCGGACCGACAAATTCCGACTTTCTAAAAATATCTACGACATCTATTTTTTTTTCTATTTCTGAAAGCGTCTTGTAACTTTTTATTCCCAAAAAATTATCGATATTAGGATTTACTGGGAAGATTTCATATCCCTGATCCATTAAGTATTTGCCAACCTCATAAGACGGCCGATCTGGTTTGTCAGATAAACCTACGATGGCAATGGTTTTTATGTTTTTATAAAAATGATTGTAATTCATTTTGTTGCGACCAACCGTTTCCGACCGCTTCGGTCGGAAAAAGTGGTTAATAATCTAGAGTTTGATCATTTGATAGGGCTCGTTTTCGTGTGAACAATCTACACAATAGTTGACAAACATATCTTTGATAATGGTTTTCTCTTTCATTTCAACATCAGGCCAATTTGCGGGAGCTAATTTATCGTCTTTGGTTATTGCAATTGTTTGCTTGGAAATGTGAGAATCTTTTGGTTCAGTTCCTTTAATAAAATATTCAAATCGTGGTGAGCAGCTTTCAGTCCCATCTTCCTTTTTTGCCATCAAGTCACCTGAATCCCAGCATACTTGTCTACCTACAACGGTCTCGGGCCTCACCGGCCATAAATCGGGCTGATTTTTAAGGACGTATTTCATCACTTTATTCCAAATAGGCGCAGCTCCGGAGACGCCTGATGTAAGCCATGGATTCATCGGTGAATTATCATTATTCCCGACCCAGACTGCGGTCAAAAAGTTTGGAGTATATCCTATCGTCCAGTTGTCACGCTTGTCATCTGTTGTCCCTGTTTTGACAGATACCGCATGCCCTGCGACCGATAAATATGAACCTGTCCCAAATGCTTGTGACCGGGCATTGTCATCAAGTAGGATATGCGATATTATAAATGCAGTTTCCGGAGAAACAGCATTTTTACCAGATATCGAAAGCGAACTTGGAGCAGTCATTGGCTTTTTAATATCTTTTATGTAGTTTGGATCGGAAAATTTATATAAAACTTTTCCTAATTTATCTTCAATCTTTAAAATTTCGTTGAGTTTTTTTACTTTACCTCGATTAGCAAAGCTAGAAAATGCCTGGGCCATTTCCGTCATTTTAACTTCGCCACCTCCTAAGGTAAGCGCGAGACCATAGTTTTTTGGATCTTTAAATGACGTAATGCCAAAGGCAGAAGAGGAAGCTACAAATTCTTTAACGCCGTTGAGGGCAAGCATTTTAACTGCTGGAATATTGAAAGAATTACCAAGTGAAAATCTTAAAGCTTGAGGACCATGGAACTTACCGTCATAATTAACAGGGCAGTAGCCTTTTGGCTGACCTCCAGCCGTGAAGCAGGTTGGGGAATCGATAAATACAGTTGCCGCGGTTACCAGCCTTCTATCAATCCCGATCGCGTAGTTAATGGGTTTGATTGATGATCCGGGTTGCCTTTCGGCCGTCACAACGTTAAAGGCCCCTGAACCGGTTGCAAAATAATCAACCGATCCTATCATTGCTAGTATTTCCCCTGTTGGAGGACGGGTGACTAGTACAGCTCCATTTGAAATATTCAAGTCCTCCACTTTTTCTAATTCTTCTTTCAAAGTTTTCTCGGCTGCCTCCTGAATGTCAAGATCAAGAGTCGTCGTTACCTTAAGTCCGCCCACTTCAACGGTCTCAACACCATATCTTTCTTCGAGTATTTTTTTTATATAAAAAACAAAATGAGGAGCTTTTATTATATTTTTTGGTGGTTTAATATCAAGTTTTTGAGATAAAGCCTTATCATAAGTTTTTTTATCAATATATTTTTGCTCAAACATTTTTTTAAGTACTGTGTCTTTTCGGGAAAGCGAAAGTTTAGGATTAAGATATGGCGAATAAAGCGAAGGAGCTTGTGGTAGACCGGCGAGGAAAGCAGCCTCAGGAAGATTTAGCTCTTTAGCAGGTTTGTTGAAATATAGAAGACTCGCCTGTTCAATCCCATAGGCTGCTCCACCGTAGGGAACCTGGTTTAAATACATTTCAAGAATTTCATCTTTTCCATATATTTTTTCCGTCATCATCGCTAAAATAATTTCCCTTATTTTTCGTCTTATGGTTCTTTCCGAGGTTAAAAGCGAGGTCTTTATAAGTTGCTGGGTCAAGGTCGAGCCACCCTGAACACGACCGGTGAGAAGACTATCTTTAAATGCCCGTAACATTCCACTAAAAAATGAAATACCAGCATGTTTATAAAAATCTTTATCTTCAATCGCAATTGTAGCGTCGGAGACAAACTTAGGTATATTTTTTAACTTAATAGAAGTTCGATTTTGATCCTTGTATATATCGTAAAGGAGCTTGCCATTTCGGTCCAGGATTTGAGTTGACAAAGGAGTCGCTTGAAAATCTTTCAGTTTATAAGGATTTGGAAGTTGGTAAAAAATATAAAAAAATACTAAAAAAAAACCTGCTAAAAACCCAAGGATAAAGATTACTCTTCTTCTTTTATTTATAACGCTTTTGATTTGCTGCAAATTTGTCATATTATCTAGATTTGGGATGACGAATGTGAAAGTCGAGGAAATAATGGAATAATTTTTTTTATTTTCCCTTTTGTAACTTTTAGAATTTTTTCGGATGTTTCTGGTATAAACGGTTGGAGTTCGTAGCCAATTTGGTGAATTTCCTTAATCGCACTTGTCAAAAATTCACTTCGATTAATCGAAGTTTTTTTCCAGGGGGCAAAGTCGTCGATGGCTTTATTTAAAGCTTTTATTTCTTTCCAAATCAATTCAAGAATTAAATTAAATTTGTAAGAATTAAATAATTCTTTTGTCCTATTGTCAATTGTCAATTGCCTATTGACGATTGTTTTTATTTCGTCTTTTTCGGCGAGGGTGGTAAGACGCGAAACTAAGTTTCCAAGTTCATTGACAAGGTCGGAATTATAAACCTCATCCATCCTCCGGTACGAAAAATCTCCGTCTTCTGCAGGTGGGATTTCCTTCAATAAATAATAGCGGACAGCATCAGTCCCATATTTTTCAACTAACTCAAAAGGATCAACGACGTTGCCGAGGCTTTTGCTCATTTTTTGACCGCTTGACGTAATAAAACCATGTATAAATATTTGAGTTGAATTAGGGAGCCCAGCTGACATAAGCATCGCTTGCCAGATTGCCGACTGTTGTCTTAAATTGTCTTTGCCAGCAACTTGCATACCTGGCCAAAAAGTCGAGTAGTCGCCTTTTTCATTCGGCCAGCCCAAAGTTGAGATGTAAAAAACCAAGGCATCAAACCATACATACATCACATGTTCTGGATCATTGGGAACGGGTACTCCCCAAGGCATTTTGCTTTTGAGTCTGGAAACACTGAAGTCTTCAAGGCCCGACTTAACGAAAGCTTTAATCTCTGTCAATCGATAATCGGGGACGACAAAATCCGGATTATCTTTATATAATTTCAAAAGCTTATCCTGGTACTTAGAAAATCTGAAGAAATAGTTTTCTTCCTCAATTATTTCAATTGTAAGATTCGGGTGGACTGGGCATTTGCTTTCATTTAACTCAGAATCTGTCTTTTCAAGCTCGCACCCTACGCAGTACTTTGTTTTATAATTTTTTTTGTAAATGTCTCCGTTTTTAAAGCAGCGACTCCATAATTCTTGTGCTGCCTTCATATGAGTAACATCAGTTGTTCTTATAAAATGAGTTGTGCTTAGGTTAAGTATTTTTTTTAAATCGTCAAATCGTGAAGAAAACTCTTTACAGTATTGAAGGGGGTCTTTCTTTGCTTCAAGCGCTTTACGATAGATTTTTAAACCGTGCTCATCTGTCCCAAAACCAAAAGCAACTTTGGCACCAATAAGACGATTAAAACGAGCTAATACGTCAGCCTGGACTATCTCTAGAGCAAAACCGATATGAGGGTCAGCGTTGACATAAGGAGCAGTGGTTGTAATGTAAAAATTCTTTTTTGACATAAGGTAAATTATAACATTCCCGTAGTGTAAGTCCAAGTGAGGCTATTTATTTAATAATGAATAGACACCGATTATAAATCCGATGGCTAATAAACTACTTGAGACATCAAGAAGAGACAGAGCCGCTAAACTTATGAAAATGAAAAAAAACAGAAAAGTTGCCACGGCAAATTTATGGTTAGTAAGTGATTTTACGATAAGACTTAAAAAAAGACTAAATAAAAAAGTTACTATCAAAATGATAGCTAGATTACTTGGTGGGACTAATACAATAAGTAGTAAAATAGCTATAAAAAGTAAGATAATAGGGGTTGCATCTCTCATTGTTATCAATTATAATGTTTTACCATGAAGAAAACAGAGACCAAAAAAAAGACCGTAAAGAAGACAAGTGTCAAAACGGTAACCAAGACTCCTGCAGTAAAAAAACCAGTAAAATCCGCTCCTATTGATACCACACTATTGGAAGATAAAGATAAAATTATTGAAAAATTTGCACAAAGAAAGGGAGATACCGGATCACCTGAAGTCCAAATTGCCCTTCTTTCCCACAAAATAATTAAGTTGAGCGGACACTTAGGTATTAATAAAAAAGATAATCATTCACGCCGAGGACTTTTGAAAGTAATTGCCAAAAGGAGAAGAATTTTAAATTATCTTCAAAAATTAGACGAAAAAAGATATAAAACATTAATTAAAGAATTAGGTCTGAAGCGATAAATTAAAAATTCGTGGGTAGTTACGTTGATAATAGAAGATAGGCTTTGAGTATAGAAGATAGATAGTAGAGATCTATTTTCTGACTTCTAGCTTCAAGATCTTATCCTCTATTTTCCACGACTACCTAAAAAAATATTTATGAAAGTTACAGAAAAAACTACCGAGATTGATGGTCAGAAGTTAACTTTGCAATTTGGAAGACTAGCAACTGCGGTTGATACCTCAGTATATGCAACGCTCGGCGATACGGCCGTCTTAGTGACGGTTGCGCTTGGCCCAGTTAATCCAAACCTAGATTATTTTCCACTCTCAGTTGAGTATGCTGAAAAATTATATGCCGGTGGTTTGATTAAAGGATCACGATGGATTAAACGTGAAGGAAGACCATCTGACGAAGCCGTGTTGACAGGCAGATTGATTGATAGATCTATTCGTCCTCTTTTCCCAAAAAGCTATAAAAAACAAGTGCAAGTTGTCATCACACTCCTTTCAATAGACGGAGTCAATGCACCAGAGATTTTATCGGCAATTGCAGTATCTGCGGCTCTATCAGTATCTTCTGTTCCATGGTCAGGGCCGATTGCAACATCTCGTATCGGTTATGTGACGTCTTCTGAAAAAAAAGAATCGGAGTTTATTCTAAATCCGACTGAAACTGAAAAGGAATTTTCAGATCTTGATTTAGTCGTCTCTTCGACTAAAGAAAAAGTATTAATGATTGAAACCGAGGCAAATATAGTCCCCGATGAAGTTATCCAAGAGGGAATAGAAATGGCCAAAACAGAAAATAGAAAGATTATCGACTTTATTGAGGCTTTAGCCAAAGAGATTGGTAAGAAAAAAGACGAAACACCTGAAGATGCTGATTATTCAGAAATATTAAAACTTGTAAAATCAAAATACGCAAAGCAAGTCGAAGATTCTGTCAAGCAAGCGGCTGAAACGGCCGGATCTGAAGACAAGATGCTTCAGGAAATTGTTAATTCAATTTATGAAGACCTTGAGAAGAAATATGACATAAAGCAGATAATGGCAGCAATCACCAAGAATAATTACGAAAATATAAAAAATAATATTTTAGACAAAAAAATTAGACCTGATGGCAGGAAATATGATGAGGTAAGAAGCCTACTTTCCGAAGTTTCAGTACTTCCAAGAACCCATGGATCTGCCCTATTTCAAAGAGGACAAACTCAGGTTCTTTCAATTGCTACTCTTGGATCAACAACTTTAGAACAACTCATTGAGGGACCAGAAGGGAAAGAGGCAAAAAGATATATTCACCACTACTCAGATGGGCCATATTCATATGGACAAGTCGGCAGATTTTTTGGACCTTCAAGACGGGCGATCGGTCACGGGGCTCTGGCTGAAAAAGCAATTGAGCCGGTTCTCCCAAAGACTGACGATTTTCCATATGCAATAAGAGTCGTATCTGAAATTTTATCTGAAAATGGATCGTCTTCAATGGGAAGCGTCTGTGGATCCTCACTTGCTCTGATGGATGCAGGCGTTCCGCTTAAACAGGCCGTCGCCGGAATTGCGATGGGAATTATGACCAAGTCAGATGATGAATATGTGATACTTACTGACATTGTTGGTCTTGAAGATTTTTCAGGAGAGATGGATTTTAAAATTGCCGGGACTGACAATGGGATAACAGCGATTCAACTTGATGTAAAAAATAAAGGACTGACTAAAAAAATGATCGGTGATGTTTTTGCGCAAGCGAAAGTGGCCAGGCTTAAGATTCTCGCCAAGATGAATTCAGTAATTGATAAACCACGAAAAGAAGTTTCAAAATATGCTCCAAAAGTAGTTGTTCTTACCCCTCCACCAGATAAAATTGGTGAAATAATAGGCCCGGGTGGCAAGAATATAAGAGCTCTAATTGCGCGGACTCAGACTGAAATCAATGTTGATGACGATGGTAAAGTGACCATCTCAGGGCTTGATCGAGCAAAAGTTGACGAAGCAGCCGCTCACATTGGAAACATAACTCGAGAGATTCAAGTCGGTGAGGAATTTGAAGGTGAAGTCAAAAGAATTCTAGCTTTCGGGGCATTTGTTGAAATGGTCCCGGGTAAAGAAGGACTTGTCCATGTGTCTAAGATGGGTAAAGGATTTGTGAAACATCCAGAAGATGTTGTAAAAATAGGGCAAAAAGTAAAAGTCAAAGTCTATCAGGTCGACAACATGGGAAGAATCAACCTTCAGATGATCTGATTTGCAGTTTATTTTATATTTTTTCTTATATCATCGACGATATATCTTATGTCTCCTTCAAAGTACCAGTAGGTAATACTTAGCTTGTCAGATGGATTTGAATGAATGTGCCACGTTCCTTCGGGAACAATCCGCAGCTTATCTTTCTCGTTCAGCTTATGAGTACTTCCTTCAGGTTTATCAAATACTATCATCACGCAGCTATTTTTAACCTGAGTTAAATTTTCAAATCCTCTTGGACGATTATGTATAAGCAATGAAGAAAATGGTTTAAGCTCGAGGTATCCTTGACTAAAGGTTTTGTTTGATTTGCCTAGATAAAATTTCCCTTGAGGAATCTCAACTACTTCGCATGTGTCAATATTTTGCATATTTATGTCATTTTATCACACCCTACGGGTGAAATGAGGCTAACCTACATTCAATAATTAAGCGCAACATTAACTTGTAATGGTAATTTAGAGTATTCTAATTCTAACATCTCCTGGGGAGTAGCGTACTGTAACGTCTT
>LBQC01000002.1 GCA_000990565.1 Candidatus Roizmanbacteria bacterium GW2011_GWA2_35_19
AATAATTAGAACGATATGTTATTTTCAGAAAGAACCAAATGAAGACGTGTTTCAAAAGTTAGATAATTTAGAAAAATTATTTAAGTTAAAAGGATTTGAGGTTCAAACAAAACGTCTTAATTCTCCCAATATTAGTAAAGTAATAGAATCAGATAATATTTACGCAGATAAAGGATATTTTTTGTCAGTAGGTTCAGTTACAAAAAATGAAATAAGCAAGCTTTTAAATACTAACAACGTTGCATTCAATATTGATTTAACAAATAAATCTCTTGACTTAGATGATGTAGGTATTTTATTTAACATTATTAAAAACTCTCCTACTAAGACATTCAATTTTACTTACGTTTTCAATAATCCCATATCGAGTCCTTTTTTTCCTTCCGCAAATTATGAAAGAGACGGATTCGCAATAGGATTTCAACCTACTGATTTAACAGAAGATTGTAAAAATCTTGAAGAGTGGTTTGGAGAAATGAAAAATATGTTTATCCAATTGATTAATCGATTAAAAAGTTATACGAATTTTCTTGGAATTGATTCTTCGATCGCTCCCTTGGACGTTGGTAAGTCGAGCCTTATTAATTTTATTAAAAAATTATCCGGTTCTTTTGAAAAGTCTGCGACAACAAATATTTATACACAAATAACAAAACTCATAAAGAAAGTAAATCCAAAACCAGTTGGTCTATGCGGATTGATGTTTCCCTGTCTTGAGGATTTTGAATTAACTGATGAATATGAAAAAGGTAATTTTTCTATAGAAAGAAATATTTATTTATCACTTCATAGCGGCTTAGGGATAGATACTTATCCAATAGGGATTGATGAAAAACCTGAAAGAGTTTTGGAAATATTGAAGCTGGTTCAAAATTTATCTAATAAGTTTAAAAAACCCTTGTCGGCCCGTTTTGTTTCCGATGGAGTGACTAGAATTGGGGGGAAAACCAACTTTAAAAGTAAATATTTGAAAGACGCTATGATAAAAACATTATGAAAATAAAAGAAAGCGACGGCTCACCAGTCCGTGCATTTGCAATCATATAATGAACAAAATCAAGTTTATTTATTTTGACATCGGTGGAGTAATGAATGATTGGTCAAACTACTTTAAAACAGTTACCAGAAAATTCAATATTCCTCATAAAGAATTTGTGGAGTTTTGGCATAGTGGTGATGATTCAACGTCGATGACGAGAGGCATTATTACACCTGAAGATTTTTGGAAAGAAGCGATTAATAAATTTAATTTAAAAAGTGCCGAAGATTTTGATTTTTTAGAAAGCTGGATGGGAGATTGTAAGCCAAGAAAAGAAGTCCATAGTCTTGTTCACAAACTAGTTAATAAGTATAAAATTGGAATTATTTCCAATATTTATAAAGGGATGATGCCGAGATTAATTGAAATAGGTATAGTCCCAGATGTCAAATATTCGGCCGTTGTACTATCTTGCGACGTCGGATTCAAAAAACCTGAAAAGGAGATTTATGAAATTGCGACTAAAAAAGCCGGCATGAAACCTTCAGGAATATTTTTGATCGACGACCGACGGGATTTTGCTAAGGGAGCAGAGTCAGCAGGATGGAACACATATCGGCTTGACGAAAAGAATATTAAAAAATCAGTAGAAAAAATTGAAAAAATCCTCCTGAGCGACGAAACATATTTATCAGTGTAATGTTACACTGATAAGGAATTACAATTTAGCCGCTAGGCTTTTTTATTTAAGAATTTTATAGTTCCATTATTGGCATCAACTTCGATGTAGTCTCCATCTCTTAATACATGAGTTGCAAATCTGGTCCCCGTTATGCAAGGTATTTGTAATTCTCTCGCAAGAATTGCTGCATGGCACAAAACCCCACCTTCATTTGTGACGATAGCCGCTGCCTTTTTCATGGCAGGAAGGAAGTCTGGAATTGTCATTGAAGAAACTAAAATTTCTCCTTTCTTAAATTCAGCGATCTGTCTATGACCCATGACTCTTCTAACTGTTCCGCGAGCAACTCCTTTTTGAGCAATGTCACCCTGTAATATCGCAGAATCAAATTTTTTAATTTTAAATTTTATTTTAAATATTTTTTCAATTTCTGATCTTGATTTACCGATTAATAATTTATTGTTTGCAAAAAAATAACCCCTATCTCTTTTTAGCAACTCTTCTTTAAGAGGAAGCTTTCCTGAAAATATTTCTTGAGTAGTTAGTAAAGAAGACAACTCTTCTAGTTTTGGATAAATTTTAATAAGTGATTTTCTTATTACGGTATCAGATCCGTTGCACAAAGTATCAGTTAGGACTCTCACTTTTTCCAAACTCTCTAAATTAAAGTTTTTAATTTTTGACTCACAAAACGGTAATTTCGATTTTCTTCAGAAACGATTTATCTTCAGAAGCCAATTTAGCAAGTAAATTACATACCCAGTCAACTCCTTGTAGGTCATAATTAAATCTAATTGTATCCTCAAATCTTTCAGTGATAATATAAGGAAGAAAAGGTTGCTTTAAACTTGTCCAACCCTTTGGATTAGTACTTTCTCCTCTCACCCATGCTTCAACTGAAGGTAGGCAAAAATCTCTGGCAAATAATTTCTCGTAGAGATGATTTTTTTTCATCAGCTATATTATATCAATCCCATCTTTTCTTTAACTTCTCTTACGGTTTCTCTTGCGATTTTGCGGGCGCGGTCGGCTCCGTCTCTTATCACTCCATCGACATACTTTTTGTCAGTCGCGATTTTAGCTCTTCTTTCTTGGAAAGGTTTGAGTTCGGCGAGAATTGCTTCGGCGATGGCGTCTTTAATTTTCACAAACTGCAACGTCCCGTCATTATATTCTTTCTTATACCTATCCGTGACGGCCGGAAGGAATAGGTTAGCGAAAGTGAAAAGTGATTTTAATCCCGGCGACATTTCACCACCGGCGGTTGTTGCCGTAGGAACGGATCGAATTTTTTTTCTTATTTCTTCAAGTGAATCGGTTAGATTAATAAAACTATTTGCAACTGTTTTGCTCATTTTTCCCTCGCCGGTTAAAGAGGGGATATATTCGCCTTTAGTCGCAAATCTGACCGGTTCAGGGAAATTGGTCCCATATTGTTGATTCATCTTCCTGGCTATTTCTCGGGCTACTTCCAAGTGTGGTTCTTGGTCAATTCCAACTGGTACGAGACCTGCCTTATAAATCAAAATATCAGCCGCCATCAAAATCGGATAATTTAAAAGTGCCATCGTGTTTGCATTTGGATGTTGCTTTACCTTTTCCTTATAGGTAGGAAGGTGCATCATTCGGGCGATCGTCTCCACTGTCGAAAAATAAAAAGCCAACTCGATATGCTCGGGAATATCAGACTGATAAATAATAATGCTTTTTTTGGGATCAAGACCAGCTGCTAGATAATCGATAATAATCTCCCTCTTATTTTTGGCTAGTGCATTTTTATCATAAGGAGTTGTGATTGAATGGACATCTACTACGCAATAAACAGTTTCATATTTACCGGTCTTTTCCAGCTCAAGAAAACCTTTGACTGCTCCTAAATAATTACCTAAGTGCAATCGTCCTGTCGCCCTTATTCCTGAAAAAACTCTTTTTACAGAAACCCGTTCCTCCTAAAATCGATTTTATATCAAAAACCTTTTGATCAATGTAGGTTCTAATTCCCGGAATATAAAATCTTGCTGTACCAATTTCAAGTCCTGTAATTTTTTTAAATTCTTCAGGGGTGGCGATTCGAAGAATATTTATTTTCAAAAGTTTTTTTATTTTTTTGAAAGATATCTTGGTAACGTCTCTCCTAAGTACGGCAATAAAATCATTATCGGCCTTCATGATTAGAGTAGCCACACTATCGTAAAGCGTATATCCCAATTCCGCCACAACATCGGCCGCCTCAACTAAACGTGAGTGTTCGAGAATTTTATTATTTATTCCCAACTCTGCCATTTTTTTAGAATAGTCAAGAGAAATTTTGTCCATCATAGTTTTTATTATAACAATTTATAATTCATATTTTCTTGTCATCCCCTTGAAGAAGGGGATCCAGTCTTTGGATTCCCGCCTTCGCGGGAATGACACTATTTTGCATAATAGTAATCAACGATTGCTTCAGCCAAAACTTCGTCGGAATCAATAGCTTTTTCACCTAAAGCTTCGTAATTAATAGCTTGTGGCAATTCAGTGCATCCGAGAATAATATTTTCAGCGCCATAATCATACATACTATGAAGTAGGGCGATATATTCCTTTTTTAGAAATAGATTATTTACTCCGGCAAGAACTTCTCTGATGATTGATTCAGAAATTTCTAACTGCTTACTATTAGGTAGTATTACCTTTACTCCGTAATTTTTTAACTCTTTTTCATATAACCCGGATTTGACAAGGACAGGACTGCCAAGTAATCCCACGGTTTTTATTTTTTTCTTTGAGACATTCTTACTTACTTCTTTAATGACAGAAATAAAGTCAACCTTTGTATGATTTTCTAATTCTTCGAGCAATATATGAACGGTATTGCTGGCAATTGCCAACTTTGTAGCTCCAGCGACTTCAAGTGTTTTAGCAGACTTTATAAGCATTACCTTGGCTTTTTCAATATTTTTTTTGTTACCAATAAAATCCGGGATTGGCAAAGACTCAAATATTAGATATGGAAAATCATCATTGTTTTTTGCACCATATTTCGCTTGAGAAAATTCAATAATTTTTTTGTAAATAAAATTGGTTGACTGTGGTCCGACTCCACCAATTATTCCGACTTTTTTGTTATTAATTTTTTTCATAGATATTATTCATTCAATTTATAATTGATTGTGCAAAAACTTGTCATAACCGTTTAGGTCTAATAAGCCGTGACCGGAAAGATTAAAAAGAATTACTTTTTTCTTTCCCTCTTTTTTGGCAATGATTGCCTCATCCATGGCTGCTTTTATTGCATGAGATGACTCAGGGGCGGGGATAATCCCTTCAGCCCTGGCAAAATCAACTCCGGCTTGGAAAACCGAATTTTGTTCATAGGCGATTGCTTCCATCAATTTTTTGTTATATAGAAAAGAAATCTGAGGCGCCATACCATGATAGCGCAAGCCTCCGGCGTGAATCGGGGAGGGGACAAAGCCGCTTCCCAAGGTGTACATTTTGAGTAGTGGTGTCATCTGGGCCGTATCGCCGAAATCATACTCATATTTACCTTTTGTCAGTGACGCACAAGACATAGGTTCAACGCCAACAAATCTGGTTTTATTTTTGTCCTTTAATTTATCTGCAAGGAACGGAAAAGCGATGCCGGCAAAATTACTTCCGCCGCCGACGCAACCAATAATGACATCAGGGTATTCACCGGCTTTTTCCATCTGCTTTTTTGCCTCAAGACCTACAACGGTCTGGTGAAGCAGCACGTGATTTAAAACGCTGCCAAGAGAATATTTTGACCCTTTTGTTTTAATCACTAATTCAAGAGCTTCACTTATGGCAATTCCTAAGCTTCCAGGATGGTTTGGATTTCCAGCCAATATTTTTTTACCAAAATCAGTTTTTTCTGAAGGACTGGCAAAGACATCGGCTCCGTACATTTGCATCACGGTTTTCCGGTACGGTTTTTGATCGTAGGAAACTCTAACCATAAAAATCTGGCATTTTAAACCAAAAAAATTACAAGCCAAACTAAGAGCTGAGCCAAATTGTCCAGCGCCGGTCTCAGCAATAAGAGTCTTTACCCCTTCCTTTTTGTTGTAGTAAGCTTGGGCAATCGTTGTATTTAACTTATGGGCTCCAGTTGGGGAAACGCCTTCATATTTGTAATAAATATGGGCCGGCGTGTCCAAAAATTTTTCCAGACGATAGGCCCTAATCAAAGGTGTGGGCCTGTAAAGTTTATATAACTCTCGGACTTCCTCTGGAATAACTATTCTTTCTTCGAGGGATACTTCCTGTTTAATTATTTCCAATGGAAATATTGCCGCCAGATCTGCTGGACCCGCTGGCTTCTTAGTTACCGGATTAAGCGGAGGATCAGGTAACTTTCCTAGATACTTTTTTAAGTAATAGGAAATATTAAGATAATATTCTGGGATCTCTGATTCTGAAAGCGTAAATTGTGTGTTTTTCATATTTTTAAGTTTAATTTGTAATTATCCACCTTCGTTAAAACTTCGGCGAGATTAGAGTCTGTAGTCCCGACTGAGTCGGGAACAGACTCTAAAAAAAATCCCCGCTGAGGCGGGGTTTGTAATTTAATTATTACACTAAAAATATACCCGCCAACAGCAGGAATCCCAACTTTGCCAATTATTTACTGAATTTATATATTTCATATTGCTTTAGGCGACTCTACCGGCCAATTTCTGACCCCGCAGGTCAGATACGGCCCGTTGTAATAATCTAGATATTCTTAAAACGGCCCATTTTTAATTCTCTTGACCCTCGAGTCACTGTTGCCACCCCGACTTTAAGCCGTCGGGCGATCTCTTGGTGGGGGAGGCCTTTTTTCAAAAGTTTGACAATTTGTAAACGGGTAACTATTTCATCAAACTCACTCGGCGTCAAAATGCCTCTTAAAAAATCAAGCATTTCGGCCCTTGTCTTATTTTTCAAAAATGCCTCAACTAACTCCCCTACTTTATCCATAATTTGGTACTAGTATACTAGTATGTTATAAGTTTGTCAAGAGGATTTTTTGTGCTCTTTCATCATGCACATATTCATGACGACGGTTAGGCCGGCAGCGCGGGCTTTTTGGGCACCTTTAATATCTTCAACGCCTTCTTGCATCCAGATTGATTTAGCGCCGATTTTAATTGCTTCATCAACTATCAGGGAGACAAATTCTGACTTTCTAAATATATCTACGACGTCAATTTTATCTTGTATTTCAGAAAGAGTTTTATAGCTTTTTATTCCTAAAAAATTGTCAATATTAGGATTTACCGGAAAGATTTTATATCCATGGTCAATTAAATATTTACCAACTTTGTATGATGGACGGTCGGGTTTATCAGATAAGCCAACGATAGCGATGGTTTTAATAGATTTAAAGAGAATTGAATTATTCATTTAATAATTTCTAAAATTCGAATTTGTTTTGGATTTCGGATTTTAGGCTTTGTATTTACAGTTTAATATTCTGATATGGCTCATTTTCGTGACTACAATCGACGCAGTAGTTCACGAACATATCTTTAATTATTGTTTTTTCTTTCATTTCAACCTCAGGCCAATTTGCGGGAGCTAATTTGTCATCCTTAGTTATGGCGATTGTTTGTTTAGAAATATGGGGTTCTTTTGGTTCAGTTCCTTTTATAAAATATTCAAATCTTGGCGAGCAGCTATCACTTTATTCCAAATTGGCGCAGCTCCGGAGACTCCCGAAGTAAGCCACGGATTCATTGGCGAATTATCATTATTCCCGACCCAGACTGCGGTCAAAAAGTTTGGCGTATATCCAATTGTCCAGTTGTCTCGCTTATCATCAGTTGTTCCGGTCTTGACAGATACCGCGTGCCCTGATACTGATAAATACGATCCCGTCCCAAATGATTGTGACCTAGCATTGTCATCAAGTAGGATATGCGAAATTATAAATGCAGTTTCAGGAGAAATGGCATTCTTACCAGATATTGAAAGCGAGCTTGGAGCGGTCATTGGCTTTTTTATATCTTTTACATAATTTGGATCAGAAAATTTATAAAGAATTTTTCCAAGCTTATCTTCAACTTTCAAAATTTCAGTCAGTTTTTTTACCTTACCTCGATTAGCGAAGCTTGAAAATGCCTGTGCCATTTCCGTCATCTTAACTTCACCACCTCCTAGAGTAAGGGCAAGGCCGTAATTTTTTGGATCTTTAAATGATGTAATTCCAAATGCTGATGAGGAGGCAACAAACTCCTTAACTCCGTTAAACGCCAGCATTTTAACCGCAGGAATATTGAAAGAATTACCAAGTGAAAATCTTAAAGCTTGAGGACCATGGAATTTACCGTCGTAATTTACCGGGCAATAGCCTTTGGGCTGTCCACTGGCAGAAAAGCAAGTTGGGGAGTCAATAAATACAGTCGCCGCCGTCACTAGTTTCCGGTCAATTCCAATCGCATAATTTATGGGTTTAATCGATGAACCTGGCTGTCTTTCTGCTGTTACGACATTGAAAGCTCCAGAACCTGTTGCGAAATAATCGACCGATCCGATCATGGCCAATATTTCGCCGGTAGGCGGTCGAGTGACTAATACAGCACCATTTGAAATATTTAAGTCCTCTACTTTTTCTAATTCTTCCTTCAAGGTTTTTTCGGCCGCTTCCTGAATGTCAAGATCGAGAGTCGTCGTCACTTTAAGTCCACCCACTTCAACAGTTTCAACCCCATACTTTTCTTCAAGCAGTTTTTTAATATAAAAAACAAAATGGGGCGCTTTTATTATGTTTTTTGGCGGCCTAATGTCAAGTTTTTGAGATATTGCTTTATCATAAGTTTTTTTATCGATGTATTTTTGATCAAACATTTTTTTGAGAACGGTATTTTTACGGGAAAACGAAAGCTTAGGATTAAGATATGGTGAATAAAGCGAAGGAGCCTGTGGTAGACCGGCAAGAAAAGCGGCCTCAGGAAGATTTAGTTCTTTTGCTGGTTTATTAAAATAAAGCAGACTTGCCTGCTCGATCCCATATGCTGCGCCGCCATATGGGACCTGATTTAAGTACATTTCAAGAATCTCATCTTTTCCATATATTTTTTCCGTCATCATCGCCAAAATAATCTCTCTTATTTTTCGTCTTATGGTTCTTTCTGAAGTTAAAAGTGAAGTCTTTATAAGTTGCTGGGTCAAGGTCGAGCCGCCCTGAACACGACCGGTAAGAAGACTATCTTTGAAAGCGCGGAGCATTCCACTAAAAAATGAAATCCCTCCATGTTTATAAAAATCTTTATCCTCAATCGCGATTGTAGCTTCAGATACAAATTTTGGAATATTTTTTAGTTGAATAGAGGTGCGATTCTGCTCTTTATATATGTCATATAGAAGCTTGCCATTTCGATCCAGTATTTGAGTCGATAAGGGAGTCGTTTGGAAATCTTTTAGTTTATACGGATTCGGTAACTGGTAAAAAATATAAAAAAATACTAAAAAAAATCCTGACAGTAATCCAAAGATAAAGATTATTCTTTTTCTCTTATTTATAACGCTTTTGATTTGTTGAAAATTTGTCATATTGTATAGATTTGTGATGGCGAGGGGGTAAGTCGAGGAAATAAAGGAGCGATTTTTTTGACTTTCCCTTTTATAACTTTTAGAATTTTTTCGGATGTTTCTGGCAAAAAAGGCTGAAGATTATAAGAGATTGATTTCAATGTTTTAAAACATTGAAGCAGAAAATCCTTCCTTTCTTCAGGTGATTTTTTCCAGGGTGCAAAGTCGTCAATGGCTTTATTTAAAGCTTTTATTTCTTTCCAAATTAATTCAAGAATAAGATTGAATTGGAAAGAATTAAATAGTTCTTTTGTCCTATTGTCAATTGTCAATTGCCAATTGCCAATTGTTTTTATTTCGTCTTTTTCGGCGAGGGTGGTAAGCCTTGAGACTAAATTTCCAAGTTCATTGGCAAGATCGGAGTTATAAACCTCGTCCATTCTTCGATACGAAAAATCCCCATCATCGGCAGGCGGGATCTCTTTCAGCAAGTAGTATCTTACGGCATCAGTCCCGTATTTTTTGACCAATTTAAAAGGATCAACGACGTTTCCTAAGCTCTTACTCATTTTTTGACCGTTTGATGTAATAAAACCGTGTATAAATATTTGGGTTGAATTTGGAAGTCCGGCTGACATAAGCATTGCCTGCCAAATTGCTGATTGCTGTCTTAAATTATCCTTACCGGCAACCTGCATCCCTGGCCAAAAAATCGAGTAATCGCCTTTTTCATCTGGCCAGCCCAAAGTTGAAATATAAAAAACCAAGGCGTCAAACCAAACGTACATTACGTGATCAGGGTCGTCAGGAACCGGTACCCCCCAAGGCATCTTATTTTTAAGTCTGGAAACGCTAAAATCCTCAAGACCGGACTTTACAAAAGCCTCGATCTCATCTAGCCGATAGTCAGGGACAACAAAGTCAGGGTGATCTTCATAAAGCTGCAGAAGCCTTTTTTGATATTTAGAAAATTTGAAGAAATAATTTTCTTCTTCGATTATTTCAATCACGAGGTTTGGATGAATAGGACATTTACCCGCATTTAATTCTGAGTCAGTCTTTTCAAGCTCGCACCCGACGCAATATTTTGTTTTATAATTTTTTTTGTAAATATCACCGTTTTTAAAGCATCGACGCCATAATTCTTGCGCCGCCTTCATATGAGCTTCATCGGTCGTCCTTATGAAATGAGTCGTGCTCAAATTGAGAGTTTTTTTTAAATCGTCAAATCGTGAAGAAAACTCTTTGCAGTATTGAAGGGGGTCTTTCTTTGCTTCAAGCGCCTTCCTGTATATTTTTAATCCATGTTCATCTGTCCCAAAACCAAAGGCAACTTTGGCGCCAATCAAACGATTAAACCGGGCCAGCACATCAGCCTGGACTATCTCAAGGGCAAAACCGATATGCGGATCAGCATTGACATATGGAGCAGTGGTAGTAATATAGAAAGTTTTTTTGGCCATAAACTAAATTATAACATTTCCAGGAGTGTACGTGACTATTTATTTAATAATGAATAGACACCAATTATAAATCCGAGGGCTAATAAACCGTTTACGATATCAAGAAGCGATAGAGCTATTAAACTTATAAAAATGAAGAAAAACAAAAAAGTTACCACCGCAATTTTATGATTAGTGAAAGATTTTATAAGCAAACTTAAAAAAAGGCTGAATAAAAAAATTACAATCAAAATGATTGAGGGACTACTTGGCGGAACTAGTATAATCAGCAGTAAAATAGCTATAAAAAGCAGGATAATAGGGGTTGCATCTCTCATTGTTATCAATTATAATGTTTTACCATGAAGAAAACAGAGGCCAAAAAAAAGACCGTAAAGAAGACAAGTGTCAAGTCGGTTACCAAAACTCCCTCGGTTAAAAAACCAGCAAAATCCGCTCCAGTTAATACCACTCTTTTAGAAGATAAAGATAAAATAATTGAGAAATTTGCTCAAAGGAAGGGAGATACTGGGTCACCTGAAGTCCAGATTGCCCTCCTTTCTCACAAAATAATTAAATTAAGTGGACATTTAGACATCAATAAAAAAGACAATCATTCACGTCGAGGACTTTTAAAGGTAATTGCAAAAAGAAGAAGAATATTGAATTACCTTCAAAAATTGGACGAAAAAAGATATAAATCATTAATTAAAGAATTAGGGTTAAAAAGATAAATTCGAATACCGAATATCGAAATCCGAAATCACCGCCAAAGCGGGATCCCGCAAAGGCGGGACAATTTTTAAATTTGAAAATTTAATATTAGAACTTTTTTCGAGTTTCGTATTTCGAGCTTCGAGTTTCAACCCTTACATTATTAAATATCTATGAAAATTACAGAAAAGTCTACGGAGATTGATGGTCAGAAGTTAACTTTGCAGTTTGGAAGACTTGCAACTGCGGTTGACACTTCAGTATATGCAACCTTAGGTGATACGGCCGTCTTAGTAACGGTAGCAATCGGTCCAGTTAATCCTAACCTTGATTATTTTCCACTCTCGGTTGAATACGCGGAAAAATTATATGCCGGAGGACTAATTAAGGGCTCACGATGGATTAAACGCGAAGGCCGGCCATCGGATGAGGCAGTATTGACAGGACGATTAATCGACCGATCAATTCGACCCCTTTTCCCGAAAAGCTATAAAAAACAAGTTCAAGTAGTCATAACCCTCCTTTCAATAGATGGAGTCAATGCTCCAGAGATTTTGTCAGCAATTGCGGTATCAGCAGCTTTGTCTGTTTCCTCAGTCCCATGGTCAGGGCCGATTTCAACAGCTCGTATTGGTTATGTCACATCTTCTGAAAAAAAGGAATCTGCATTCATACTAAACCCGACTGAAACTGAAAAGGAATTCTCTGATCTTGACCTGGTTGTTTCTTCGACCAAAGAAAAAGTATTAATGATTGAAACTGAGGCAAACATTGTACCAGATTTCGTAATTCAAGAGGGAATAGAAATGGCTAAAACAGAAAACAGAAAGATAATTGCTTTCATTGAAACTTTAGTTAAAGAGATTGGCAAGAAAAAGGACGAAACGCCTGAAGAAACCGATTATTCAGAAATATTAAAGCTCGTAAAATCAAAATACGCAAAACCAGTTGAGGATTCAGTAAAACAAGCAGCTGAGACAGCCGGATCAGAAGACAAAATGCTTCAGGAAATTGTCAATTCAATTTATGAAGACCTTGAGAAAAAGTTCGATATAAAACAGATAATGGCGGCAATCACGAAGAATAATTATGAAAATATAAAAAATAACATTTTAGATAAAAAAATTAGACCGGATGGCAGGAAATTTGATGAGGTAAGAAACTTGCTTTCTGAAGTGTCGGTACTTCCAAGAACACATGGATCTGCCCTATTTCAAAGAGGACAAACTCAGGTACTTTCAATCGCAACCTTAGGATCAACAACTTTAGAACAGTTGATTGAGGGACCCGAGGGGAAAGAGGCAAAAAGATATATCCACCACTATTCAGATGGACCATACTCATACGGTCAGGTCGGGAGATTTTTTGGACCTTCAAGACGTGCGATAGGTCATGGAGCACTAGCCGAAAAAGCAATTGAACCAGTTCTTCCAAAGACTGAAGATTTTCCATATGCAATAAGAGTCGTCTCAGAAATTTTATCTGAAAATGGGTCGTCATCAATGGGAGGTGTCTGCGGATCCTCACTTGCCTTAATGGACGCTGGCGTCCCGCTCAAGCAGGCTGTCGCCGGAATTGCGATGGGAATAATGACTAAATCTGACGATGAATACGTTGTCATGACAGATATTGTCGGTCTTGAAGATTTCTCTGGAGAGATGGACTTCAAAATAGCAGGAACTGACAATGGAATTACTGCGATCCAGCTTGATGTAAAAAATAAGGGTTTAACTAAAAAAATGATCGCAGATATTTTTGCCCAGGCGAAAGTTGCCCGGCTCCAGATTCTTGCTACGATGAATTCAGTGATTGATAAACCACGAAAAGAGGTTTCAAAATATGCTCCAAAAGTTGTCGTCCTTACTCCTCCACCTGATAAAATTGGAGAAATAATCGGTCCCGGTGGTAAGAATATAAGAGCGTTGATTGCGCGGACCCAGACTGAAATTAATGTCGATGATGACGGAAAGGTCACCATATCGGGACTTGATCGGGCGAAAGTCGATGAAGCAGCCGCTCACATTGGTAATATTACTCGCGAGATTCAAGTTGGAGAAGAGTTTGAAGGTGAAGTCAAAAGAATTTTAGCATTCGGGGCATTTGTCGAAATGGTCCCGGGCAAAGAGGGGCTTGTCCATGTGTCAAAGATGGGTAAAGGATTTGTGAAGCATCCAGAAGATGTCGTCAAAATAGGGCAAAAAGTAAAAGTCAAAGTCTATCAGGTCGACAACATGGGAAGAATAAATCTTCAGATGATTTAATTCAAAGATTATTTTGTATTTTTTCTTATATCATCGACAATGTATCTTATGTCTCCCTCAAAATACCAGTAGGTAATGCTTGGCTTGTCAAATGGATTTGAATGGATGTGCCATGTTCCTTCGGGAACAATCCGAAGCTTGTCTTTCTCGTTCAGCTTATGAGTACTTCCTTCAGGTTTATCAAATACTATCATCACACAACTATTTTTGACCTGTGTTAAATTTTCAAATCCTTTTGGACGATTATGAATAAGCAATGAAGAAAATGGTTTAAGTTCAAGGTATCCTTGACTAAATATCTCATTTGATTCGCCTAGGTAAAATTTCCCTTGGGGAATTTCAACTACTTCGCATGTGCCAATATCTTGCATATGTGTATCATCTTATCACACCCTACGGGTGAAATGAGGCTAATCAATTAATAAATCTTTAATTTTTTTTAATTTGCGCTGATAGTCAACTTGATTTTGGTGGAATTTTTTAAATGAATCAATAGACTTAAAATAACTTGTAATTAAATCAGTATTCACAAATTTATTTAAATCCTTGTTTATGTACCATGAATAAGAGGAGTAAGGGTAATTAGCTAAATCTTCAAAGTCAATTAAATATGAAGTAACATGATTAAGGTGAATATAACGACAAGCATGAAGTAATTCCTCTTCATTGGTTATTCGCTTACACTTAAAGCTGTTTAAAAAAAGCGATCCTTCGCGATTATTTATAAGATTAAAGCATTTGGCAAAACTGTTTTGGATATTACTAATAAATCTTTTAACTCCAAAGTCAGCGAGTTGTTTAAGTAGAAAATGATAATGGTTTGGCATAAAGGAATGAGCGTAAATATCAATTAGAGGAGCTGAATCTTTTACTTTTTTTATATATGCATTCTGAATTAGAAAATTCATCTTATTATAAATTGATAGTCTGATTTTTTGGTCATACCTATAAAAATCAACAATATTTAAAATTTTGTTTAAGTCCGATGTTTCCTTAAAAATACTTTCACTTGCAATCGACTTATTGTAAACATGATAAATTTCCCCAGTTACTATGAGTGGTCTCCTATATGTCATAATTACACCCTACGGGTGTTAGAAAAAGAAGTCAGTTGATTTTCATTGCGGCTATAAGTAGAATCAATTATATGGCACGAAGAAGAAGTCTAATAAAAATACCTTTTCTGAAATTTAAAATAAACCAACATACGATCTTCAATATTTTTGGTTTTTTACTAATAGGCATATCTCTAGTTTTTTTACTTTCTTACGCTAAAAATTTTTCAAATGAAGGGACGGGCAGAGTGTTATTCCGTCTCAATCAATTCGTACTTTCTCGATTCGGGGGACTTTCGATAATTATTCCATTCATACTGATTTTAATTTCCGGTCATTTTTTTAATTCAAAAAAATTAAAGATTGTTAAGACAAACATGACCGGTGGAATTACTATGGTTTTTATCTCATTGCTTGGTATATTTCAATCAGGAGATTGGGGAAAGATAATCTTTGGAAACTTGAGCCTTGATTTTTCTATGATTGGAGCAATCATTATTTTATCGGTTATTTTTATAATTGGCTTAGTTCTATTTTTAGATACTTCAATAGATGTCTTTTTAATTTTTGTTTTTAATTTGATAAAAGGCGCTTTCAATTTCTTAAAAAACTACTTTTTCAGATCGGCTTTTGAAGAGCAAAATAGTAAAAATCAGAAAGTGCAAAAAGAAGAAAAACAATTTATTTTTGGCAAGAAAAATGAAGATAAAATCAAATATCAGCCAAGCCAAGCCGCACCTTCTCTTTTTTCTCAAATTGAAAAAAGCGATATCGGAATACAGATCAGACCGTTGCCAAGTGGGGCAAAATCAACCTGGGTTTACCCTCCTCTATCTCTTCTTGCCGATGTTTCCCAAAAAGGGGCCGATCGCGGGGATGTAAAAGAAAATGCTTCAATTATTGAAAATACGCTGGATTCATTCGGAATAAGAGCCCGAGTGGCTGACGTCAACTTTGGCCCGGCTGTTACTCAATATGCACTTGATATCACGATGGGAACCAAGCTTTCAAAAATCACGACCCTTTCTGACAATCTAGCTTTGGCTCTCGCAGCTTCAACTGGCCAGGTGAGAATTGAAGCTCCAATCCCAGGGAAGAAGCTCGTCGGGATAGAGCTACCTAACAAAAGACCTGAAATTGTAACTGAAAAGGCCCTACTTTCCTCATCTGTTTTCACTTCAAATAATGATCCGCTCCTTGTCCCTCTTGGGCTTGACGTCTCGGGTCAACCGGTCGCGGCAAGCATCGCCAAAATGCCGCATGTACTCATAGCTGGAGCTACCGGATCAGGTAAATCCGTGCTTTTGAATTCTTGGATTTGCTCATGGCTTTTTAGGACGAAGCCTGAGGATTTGAGAATGATTTTAGTTGATCCAAAACGAGTTGAGCTTTCTGTTTATAATGATACTCCTCATTTGTTAACTCCTGTAATCACCGATGCTGATAAAATAATTTCGGCTCTCAAATGGACAGTTGGTGAGATGGAACAGAGATATAAAACTTTTGCAGCCGCTGGAGCCCGTAATCTTGAAAGCTATAATTTAATAGCAGGAGTAGAAAAAAAACCTTACATTATATTCGTAATTGATGAGTTAGCTGACTTGATGATCTTTGCACCTGGAGAAGCTGAAGAATTAATCACCCGGGTCGCCCAGATGGCCCGAGCAACTGGCATTCATCTTGTCCTTGCGACTCAACGCCCATCTGTTGATGTCATTACCGGATTAATGAAGGCAAATATTCCTACTCGCGTCGCATTCAATGTTTCCTCAATGATCGACTCAAGAGTCATTATAGATATGCCTGGAGCAGAAAAATTATTAGGTCGAGGAGACATGTTATTTTTACCGCCTGACAAAGCAAAGCCAGTCCGTATTCAAGGACCATATATTACTGAAAAAGAAGTCGTTGACCTTGTAAAATTCCTTAAATCCCAATCTCCAGAAGTCCACTACACCGAAGAGGTGACAGAACAAGCAGTGACTATAAAATCAGGAGTAGCAGGGACGATTACAGTAAATGGTGGGGAGAATGATAATTTATTTAATCAAGCACTAGAAATTATTATGCAACAAGACAAAGCTTCAGCTTCGTTGCTTCAAAGACGACTCTCAATCGGTTATGCCCGTGCGGCAAGAATATTGGATCAAATGGAGGCGGCTGGTTATGTAAGTCCGGCTGAGGGGTCAAAGCCAAGAGATGTCATCAAACGTCCAAGTAACCCGGAGCCGACGGATATGCAGATGGGAGATATCCACTAATCGAATTTTCAATTTAAAATTTTCAATTTTCATTGAATTTTAAATAAACAAGTTTTCAAACTGAAAATTTCCTAAATTAAAATTTATTGAAAAATGCAAATTAAAAACTGAAAACTTTCTTATTTTAGGTATTTATCAATATTCGCTTGGTGTTCTTCATCAGACTTTGCGTAGTGCATATTACCTTTTTTGTCGGAAATATAATACCAGTAAGGGGTTGAAGAGTCGGCCTCAACGACGGCGTTAAGTGAAGCTAAGCCTGGATTACAAATCGGAGTAGGTGGTAAACCTTTATTTTTGTAAGAATTATATGGTGAATCAATTTTTAAATCATCAAATGATAACGTAGTCTTCCACCAGCTTTTTTCGGCCGATTGATAGCCTAGTCCATATTGAATCGTTGCATCAACTTGGAGTGGCCAGTCTTCTTCTAGTCTTTTGAGCAATATTCCTGCCACAATTTTTTTATCGCTTTCTTTTCTAGCCTCCTTTTCAACAATTGAGGCAAGGGTAACGGCTTCTTCAAGAGTTAGTCCTTTCTTTTCGGCTTTATTCTTCATACTCTCTGTAAATTTATTATCAAAATTATTTGTCATTATTGAAATGACTGATCCAGCACTAGCGTCTTTTGGAAAAAGATATGTATCTGGGAAAAGAAAACCTTCTTCCGATTCTTTAATAAACTCGACTTCTGGGATGTTTAACTCCCGAGAAATTATTTGGGCCATTTCTTCGCGCCTTGTCCCCTCAATCAAAGTTACCCATAGATCAAGAGTGCCATGAGTGAGAGTATTTGCGATCTCATATGCATTCATTGAAGGGGAGAGTCGGAAATCTCCAGCTTGTATTTTTCTTTCAAGACCAAGCTGTCTCACAATCAGGAAGAAGACAATTTTATTTCGTATAAGATCATTCTTTTCTAGATTATTAACAATTGTCTGTAACGGAGCGCCCCTTTCTATAACGAATATTTTCAAAGAATTATCTTCTTTACTAAAAGGCATAGTGCCTTCTTTGTAAAAAAGAAAGAAAAAAATACCTAACATTAAAATTATTAGAGAAATAATATATCCTTTTTTCATTATTTTATCTTTCTATTTTAAAAATTGGTAAATTATGGAGCGTAACTTCAGCTTCTTTTAGCCTGTATTTATCTCCCGAATAAAGTATCAGCATATCTTCTTTTTTATCTACACTATGATCTAATTTTTTAAGCATATAGATTCCAGCTTGTTTATCATCCGGCGACCCTAGTACTTTTGCGACTGTATTGAGGTTGTAATTGTTAATATCCTTTATTTTACCAGAAACAAGTGATTTAATTTCTTTTTTATGACTAGAAAGCTTCAAGTTTCCGCTTGAAACATCTTTGTTCCCGTTTTGGGCGTGGACGATTTCCCTAAATTTTTTAAGAGCTGCACCTGATTCCAAAATTTTCCGGGCTTCGTCTTCTCCCGATTTAATTTTTGATTTCATCTTTTTGTCTTTGTAACAAATATCAAGAAGCATTCCCGCCAGTCTTAAAGCTTTAGCTTCAAGACGCAGCGGACGGTCTTTATCTTGTTCAAGAACGTATAAGACATCGCGTGCTTCAAGAATCGGTCCAATTCCACGACCGGCCGGTTCAAGCATTTCGTTTATATCAATTACTGTCTTTATTCCAAAATGAGCCGCCAAGTTTTTAAATTTAGTTGCCACTTTTTCAGCATCGGTAAAATGGTGAATTTTTGCAGTTTTACCAATTGGAAGGTCAAGGGCAAGGTGAGTAGTTCCCGCAGCTATTTTTTTGGCCATTACCGATATTATAACTTTGTCAAAAGACTCAAATGATAATGGTTCTTCAACCCGGATTATGATGTCGTCAGCTGGGGCGATACCAAGTTGCCCATTCCAGACAATACACCCGCCAACTTTATCAATTATTTTATAAATCTGAGATGGGGTAAAGTCAACATCTGCAATTGCCTCCATTACATCAGCGGTCCCAGCCGGAGACGTGATAGCCCGAGATGATATTTTGGGGATGATAAATCCGGCTGCCGCAACAATTGGCACGATGATCATAGTCGCTCTCGTCCCAGCGATACCACCGACCGAGTGTTTGTCAGCTACAATTCCTTTAAAGTGGAGTTTATTCCCGGTTTCTACCATTGCTTTAGTGAACTGAAAAAGCTCAGTTGGCGAGTATCCGTCTTTGAAAGATGAGGCGACAAAATAAGTCGTTAATATATCAGTTAGGTGCTCGTGGGCAATCTCATCCATGATTGCATATATTTCCCTATAAGTTAACTTTTTTCCTAATAGTTTTTTTTGAATGGCCGAAATTGCAATAGATTTTACTTTATCTTCGACAGATTTATTCATATGATTGGATTATTTCGGTAATTCTTTTTTGAAACAGCTTTGCCTTGAGAATTAATTTTGAAATGAGATATATTTCTTTTAGATCAACGGCCCAAGATACGAATAGATAAAGTAGTCCATAAATTATAAAGGTAGTAGCAAGCAGAAAGAAAACATTGATTGTGAAAGATGTATCAAAAATCAAACCATCAAATAATTTCATTATAAAATAAGCTATAACAGCCGATGCTCCACTTGCAAAAGCTATTTTCCCAATCTCGCTAAACATAAATTTCAAATCAAAGCCCTTCGTCTTTTTCCATAATATTGTAAACAACGCAGCGCTATTTAAGGTAATTGCGACTGAGAAGGCTATTGCGAGCGACCAAACTGGAAAGTGAAAATAAAAGACAAAAAGGACACTTAAAATCGTATTTACCAAAATTGATGAAACACTTACATAGAATGGGGTTTTACTATCCATAAACGAGTAAAAGCATCTAGTCAGTAGGTAATAAATGCTATGAAATGGAAGCGATATTGAAAAATATGAGAGAGTCACTGCAGTCTGGACGGTTGCATCCCAATCGAATTTTTGTCCCCCGAAAAAGAGACGAACAATCGGGGTTCTGGCAAAGATAAAAAATAATGCCAAAGGTATTGTCAAGAATAAAATATTTAAAATAGAATCAGTAATAATTTTCTTAAACTCGTCGATTTTTTGCTGCCTGTATATTTCAGTCAAGTATGGGAGTGAAGCCTGACCGAAAGCAATCCCGATGACTGAAACCGGTAAAAGTTGTAAATGCTGGGCCAAATAAAAAATAGTGTATGCCCCACCACCTAAAAGTGTAGCCAATGAAAGGTCGATTGTTGCATCAATCTGGGCGACTACAACCGTAAAAGCTCGGGGGATAACCAACCTAATAAACTCAATAAGGCCTTGGGTTTTTTTAAGTATAAATTTATACTGAAAGTCAGACTTCAAAAGTAGGGGTAATTGGATAGAAAAAAGTAAAAAAGCCCCAAATACTACTCCCCAAATCGGAGCTAATAGTGAAATAGTTGGATAGAAAAAAATTGTTACGCCAATAATGGTCAGATTATAGATAATCGGGGCGGTAGCCGAAAGTAAAAAAGTCTTGTTAGCCTGTCCAATTCCTGTTAAAAAATTTCCAAGGACAAAAAAAGGTAATTGGCCTAAAAGTAAAATTCTAGAGTAAGCTATTATTTGCTCCATTTTTTCCACTCCATAACCTGGTGTGATCAGTGGAATTAATTGGTCAAGAAAAAGTGAAATGATTACAACAAAAAGGAGTAAAAAAACCAATATCAAATTAATAATAGACGAAATATTTTCACTTAATTCTTTTTTATTCTCCTGATATTTTAAATAAATAGGGATAAATGTTGAAGTTAGGGCGCCAGTAATCAATACTTCAAAAATTAGATCGGGGATTCGAAACGATGCAAAAAAAATATCAAGTTCTTCTGTCCCAAAAAAACCGGCGAGTATCCTATATCTCAAAAATCCTGATAACGAAGTCAAAACAATCATAAACGACAGTAAAACCGCCGAAGAAAAAATGCTTTTTTGTTTTTGGAAAATAAAATCGGAAGTCTTCCTTATAAATCGCTCCATGATCTTTATTATATAACTTTAGACTGCATATTTTATACGTGATTAAACTTAATTTTTTTAAGTAAGAATATTTTTATGTTCTGGTAAACCTATTGACATCGGCCGTCACAAATAGGTATAGTCAATTATGGCTAAGATGAAAAAGTTTAAAAAAGGAGAAATTGCGAAAATAATTTTAGCCACAATCGGAATTGGAGCTATTCTAGGAGGGACAGTATTAATAACACCTAACTTCCCCATCATAATTGGTTCATTCATAAAACTCATTAAGGAAATCAAGGGAATCAAACTGCCAAAATTAAAAGTGAAAAGAACTCTGAAACTATTAGAAAAAAGAAAGATACTAAATTTAGTAATAAAAAATAGCGAAGTTTATATTGAGGTGGAAGATGCCTGGAATATAGAAATTCTCAAATATTCGATTCAAAGTTTACTTGCAATGAGAAAAAAATTAAAATGGCAAGGTAAGTGGTTTTTGGTGATATTTGATGTGCCTGAAGAACAAAGAAATAAACGATATTATTTACGGAAATTTTTGAAAGAAATCGGTTTTTATCAGTATCAACAAAGCGTTTACGTCTTTCCATATGAATGCGAAAAAGAAATCATTTTAATAAAAAAAATAATTGAGGGAGGAAAATATCTAAGTTATATAGTTGCAGAAAAAGTTGAATACGAAGATAAATTAAAAACCTACTTTCATCTACCTATTTGAAACGGCCGTTGGAGATAGGTGAGGCTAATTTATTTTCCTTATGAAGATATAATCAAACAATTTTTATTTCACGAGTCTTTCTACAGAGAGTTTTAATATATTTAAACGATCTATTTTTTTCTATACGTTCATTTGATTTAAATAAATGTGCGTGGACACCCTTAGGGTGACTAGGATGTTATGGGAGATTCGCTTGACAAGATGTGTAAAATGGTGTGTAATGAAAACATATGGTGTTTTTTGGTGAATATCAAATTAATTTCTCCGGATCTGGCCGTTTATTACTACCAAAAAAAGTCCGAGATCTTATAAAAGGAAATGTATTTATATTGACAAAAGGTTTTGGAAACTGCTTGTCAGGATATGATAAAGACGATTGGGAAAAAAGAGCCTCGGAATTATTAAATCCCTCGCTTCTTCAGCCGACTGACATGGATCAAAGAAGGTCCATTTTCTCCGCTTTGGCATACCTAGAAATTGACGATCAAGGTAGATTTGTCATCCCAAAAAATTTACTTGAATATGGCCAACTTAAAGAAAAAGCGGTTGTAATCGGAGTTGGCGACCATTTCGAGGTCTGGGACGCGAAGAAGTGGGAGGAATACACAAAAAATTCGAAATCCAAAGTTCAAATGTCAAATGTCAAATGAATTATATGAGCTTTGTAGTTTGTCATTTGATTTTTTGATTTAAATTTATGCACACGCCAGTACTTTTACAACAAGCGATTGATAGTCTTGACGTTAAAGAAGATGGTAAGTACATAGATGCCACATTTGGCGAAAGCGGATATAGTCAAGAAATCATGAGCAGAGGCGGAAAAGTTTTAGCGATTGATTTAGACATTAGTCAATTAAAAGGTCATTCTGAAACCGCTCACTCGCAGTTTGCTCGTTCACTTTCCAGAATGACTTTGAAGCTGGTTCAGGGGAATTTTGCTGATATTGAAAGAATCGCAAAAGAAAATAATTTTGATAGCGTAGACGGCATAATTTTTGACCTAGGATTGTCAATGGGCCAACTTGGAAGTCTTGGTCGGGGGTTTTCGTACAAAAACTTAGATGACCCATTGGATATGAGGATTGATGTGAATAGTGGGGAAACAGCCGCAGATTTAATCTGGAGATTGAAAGAAAGCGAGCTCTATGAACTATTTGCAAAAAATTCTGAAGAGCTTAGGTCGAAAGAAATTGCTCACGAAGTCAAAATTAGCAAGAAAATAATTAGTGTTTCAAACTTAATTACAGCAATTAATAGGGTTATACCCTATAAAAGCTATAATACGTACGCCAAAATTTTTCAGGCTTTGAGGATAGAGGTAAATGATGAATTTTCAAATTTAAGGCGAGGACTAGAAGGAGCTGTAAAAATTATTAATAAGGATGGAAAAATAGTCGTCGTTACTTTTCATTCGCTTGAAGATCGAATCGTAAAAAATTTTGTTAAAAATAACAATTATAAATTATCTGAGAAAAAACCAATTAGAAGTAAATCGGGTTATAAATTTGAGAGAAGCGCCAAAATCAGGGCGTTTTCGATATGAGTAAACTATATAAACTACTGTTTTGGATGACAATTTTAGCCATGGTGGTTGCTAATATTTATCTTTTTGGCCACTCCATCAAAGTAAGCGACGAAATCTTGGCTCTTGAAAAAAAAACCAGAGATTTACATGTTGCAAATATTGGTCTTGTAAAAGAGGTGTCTTTTTTATCTTCGCTCGTTTACGCCGAAAAAGCAGCTATCGATCTTCAATTTGTCAAAAAAGGGACTCCGACTTTCCTAAATAAATTAGGAGTAGCACTTAAGAATTAAAGATGAAAATAAAAATTTTATTTTCTGTTTTTTTGCTTTTTTACATAGCAATAATCGTCAGGTTGGTATACATCCAAGTCATATCAAGGGACTTTGTAGGGAGCGATCTATACTTAAAGACCAAACGACTGACGAGTGAAAGGGGGAAGATATTTGACTCTTCTCTTAACCCGTTAGTGCTAAATCAGAATAGCTACTTGTTATATCTTGAACCAAAAAAAATAACCGATAAATTAAAATTAATAAAATTTTTATCAGAAAAACTTAAGATGGAAGAAGCTTCGCTTTCGTCCTACATTGACGAAAAAAAGGTTTACCAAGCGGTGGCTGGAGGGTTAGATGAAACGAAAAAAAAGGAAATTGAAGCCCTTAAACTAGAAGGGGTTAACTTTGAATATCAAATGAAGAGATACTATCCGGAAGCTTCTCTCTCTGCCCATTTATTAGGATTTGTAGGCAAAAATGAAAAAGGCGAAGACCTGGGTTATTTCGGTTTAGAAGGCTACTACGATAAAGATTTAGTAGGATTACCTGGATTTTTAGAATCTGAAAGGGACGCCTCGGGAAAACCTATTTTTATCGGTGCGCAAAAAAAAGTTGATCCTGAAAATGGAAGAGATTTAGTCTTAACAATTGATAAGTCAATCCAGGAAATAGCAAAAAGGAAGTTAAAAGAAGGAATAGAAAATTATAAAGCTCGCCAAGGCTGTGTAATCATAGCCGACCCATACACAATGGCAATATTAGCCTTAACTTGTTTACCTGACTATGATATCGATAAATATTTTGACTTCTCTGAAAACTATTTTAAAAACTCAGCAATTTCTGACGTAGTTGAGCCAGGATCTATTTTTAAACCATTGATTATGGCGGCTGCAATCAATGAAAAAAAAATTTCGCCTAATTCGGAGATGAATGAAGATGGAGCAGTCCGAGTAGGCGAATACTCGATTAAAACATGGAATGATAAGTATGAAGGGAGAGTTTCGATGACAAGAATCTTAGAAAAATCATCCAACGTGGGTATGGTTTGGGTTGGGGAAAAGCTAGGTCAAGATGAGCTTTATTCATATATGCAAAAATATGGATTTGGAGAGTTAACTGGTATTGATCTTCAAGGTGAATCTCCGACCTATTTAAAACCAAAAAATAATTGGTATAAGATAGATTTTGCAACGGCAACATTCGGTCAAGGGATTGGAATTACACCAATTCAGATGATTCGAGCATTTGCGGCTGTAATTAATGGTGGAAACTTAATGAAGCCCTATATTGTCGAAAAAATAAAATCTGCTGACAAAATTGATATAGTAAAGCCAAAAGTAGAGAGAAAAGTCGTATCAGGATTAACTTCTGAAATTATTAAAAAAATGTTAGTTTCAACTGTTGAAAACGCTGAGGCAAAGTGGGATCGGCCAAAAGGCTATAAAATAGGTGGGAAAACAGGTACCGCGCAAATTCCGATTGCAGGCATTTATGATCCCTCAAAGACAATTGCTTCATTTATTGGATTTGCACCTGCTTTGAGACCAAAATTTTTAACGTTGGTAATTCTTAAGGAGCCGGGGACTTCGCCATGGGGCTCAGAAACTGCTGCGCCATTATTTTTTGAAATAGCCAAAGAACTTATAGTTTATTATAATATAGTACCAGAACAATGAGAATATAGAAGATGGGTTTTGAGGCGGGACAAGAAAACAGAAAAGGAAAGTGGTAATAATTATCTAATTTCTATAAGCCAGCTTCCTAACCCGTTTCCAAGCCCAATTTCAAACACAAATATATGACCATTCAAAAACTAAAAAACATATACCATTTGTTCCAAGCCATATTGGCTAATCTTTGGTATGGTTTTCCGAGCCGAAAAATTAAAGTGATAGGAATTACTGGTACCGATGGTAAGACAACAACGACACACTTAATTTATCATGTGTTAAAAAAAGCCGGATTCAGAATTTCGATGATTTCAACTGTTTTAGCCCGTGTGGCCGGTCAAGAATATGAAACGGGCCTTCATACGACTACTTCTTCTTCGTTTTTAATTCAAAAAATGCTAAAAAAAGCCGTTTTGAATAATGATGAATATTTTATTTTGGAAACTACATCTCATGGACTTGATCAAAATCGGGTATGGGGAATAAGTTTTTATATTGGCCTGATTACGAATATCACTCATGAGCATTTGGATTACCATAAAAACTATGAAGAATACTTATTAGTAAAAATGAAGCTATTGAAAATGTCAAAGATTTCTATAGTGAATAAAGATGACCAATCGTATAAACATATCAAAAATCAATCCGCCAGCTGGCGGACAAATCTCAAATCTACAACTCAAAACTTAAAAACCATAGATAAAATCACAAAATTAACCAAGTTTAATAAATATAATTATTCGGCTGCATATACAGTGTGTAAAACAATTGGAATATCTGATAAAAAAATAAAATCCGCGCTAAAAACTTTCATATTACCGAAGGGGCGGTTAGAAATAGTTTATGATAAAAAATTTAAAGTAATTATAGACTTTGCCCATACTCCCAATGCATTTGAAAACTTATTATCAGAAATTAAGGGTCCGCTTTTGAAAAATAAGGGAAAATTGATTCACGTTTTCGGATCGGCCGGGCTACGGGACAAAAGTAAAAGACCGCTAATGGGAAAAGCTTCAAGCCGATACAGCGACTATATTATCTTGACAGAAGAGGATTATAGAACAGAAAAGCCAGGAGATATTTTTAAAGGTATTATTTCAGGGATGGCCAGTTTTTCAAACTTTGAAACACTAGTTGATAGGCAGAACGCTATAAATAGAGCCATTTCATTAGCGAAAGAAGATGATGTGGTAGTGCTAACAGGAAAAGGTCATGAAAAAAGTTTATGTCGTGGTGAAAGAGAATATCCCTGGAGCGAGCATGAAGCAGTAATAATAGCCATAAAAATTCTAAATACTAAATTCTAAGACCCAAACAATTTTTAAATTTTAAATACTAAACAGTTTAGTATTTAGAGCTTAGTATTTATTTGGTTATTAGTATTTAGAATTTAGGATTTAAAAAAATGATTACCTACGATTCCAATCTAAAAATCTTTTACTCATCTTTAATAAACGATGAAGGATATTTTTCCGGTTTTTCAACCCGGGAATTACAAGATGGTAGAAAAATTGAAAACATACTCAATTTTTTTCATTCAAATGGCATAAATTTCAAAAAATTAGTTTTTTTGGAACAGATCCATTCAACAAATATTTCAATATACAGTTCTAAAACTTCTGATAACGTTGAAAAAATTGTCGAAACAGACGGAGTTATTACATCTGAAAAAAATATTATATTGACGGCTCGGACTGGCGACTGCTGCCCGTTAGTATTTGTAGATAAGAATAATGGTGTAATTGGAGTTTCACACCAGGGGTGGAGAGGGTCTGTCAAAAGAATGGCTCAGAAAATGGTTGGCAAAATGATCGGATGTGGAGCAAAAGAGGAATCAATAAAAGTAGCCATAGGCCCGACTATTGGAGAATGCTGTTACGATATAGACGAAGATAGGTACTATGAATTCTTGGAAGAATTCGACGGATATTCAAAAAAAATATTTCATCATCGAGGCGGCAAAATACATCTAAATTTAACATTATTAAATTATTTACTTTTATTAGAGAGTGGGATTTCAAAAAAGAACATTGATTATTTTCCCTTTTGTACAAAATGTGACAAGGCTAGATTCTTTTCCTTCAGAAGGACTAATAAAAAGGAAAATTTTGGCGAAATGTTCAGTTTTGTCATAAAAAGTGTATAATAAGTCATTAAATGCTAGACGGAATAAAACATATATTTTTCGTAGGTATTAAAGGGGTGGCGATGGCGAATCTAGCAGTGTTTCTTAAAAAGGCTGGAAAAATAGTAACAGGCTCGGATATCGACGAAGAATTCATCACCGATCGACTTTTAAAAAAAAATAAAATAAATTGGAGTAAAGACTTCAGTCTAAAAAATCTACCAAAAGAGATTGATTTGATCGTATATTCAGCTGCAAACAAAGGGCTACAAAACAGCCAGCTAATCGAAGGAAAGAAAAGAGGGTATAAATTGATCTCACAAGCGGAACTACTCGGACTTATAATGAAGGAATTTGAGCTTAGAATCGCAATCTCAGGATGTCATGGAAAAACCACAACCTCAAGTCTTTTGGCCTATACGTTGAATAAACTCGGTGCTTATCCGAGCTATATTGTTGGGGTACCATTTTTTACCGATTATCAAGGTGGCGACTTTCAAAAGGGTAAATATTTTGTAGTTGAAGCTGATGAATATGGGATTAATCCACCTTATGATCTAACTCCAAAATTTCATAAACTTGATCCTGACTATATCATCTGTACAAATATTGACTTTGATCATCCAGACGTTTACAAAAATTTGAATGAGACAAAACAAGCCTTTTTGAAATTCTTTGACAATAAAAAGCTATTTTTAGACATTGATAATAAAAACATAAAAGAAATTTATCATAAACTCAATAAAAAAAACGTTACCACTTACGGATTTTCTTTGAATGCAGAATTTCAAATAATTAACCCTATTATAGATAGCGAAGGCTCATCATTTGAGATAAGCGGAATCGGTAAATTCAAAATATCACTTTATGGAAAAATGAATGTAAGTAACGCAGCTTCAGTGATAGTTGTTTTACATAAAATGGGATATAAATCAAAAGAAATTCAAAAAGCGATTTCACAGTTTAAAGGGTCTGAGCGTAGATTTGAACAAAAATATCAAGAAAGCGATACCTACCTTTTTGACGACTATGCCCATCATCCGACTGAAATTGAGGCAACAATTGAAGCCGCCCGGGAGCGCTTTAAAGGTAGAAGGATTTTGGTTATATTCCAACCTCATACTTTTTCAAGAACTAAATTTCTATTAAAAGAATTTTCGGAAACACTGTCAAAAGCAGATTATACTTTTCTACTTCCAATATTCTCCTCATCCCGGGAAAATAGAGGAGATTTTAAAATAACAACTGACGATATAATAAATATTTCTTCAAAAAAAAATTTACTACGTTTTCACAACGTTTTCGAATTACTTTCAAAACTACAAAAAGTTTTGAAAAAAGGAGATATAATCTTTACTATGGGTGCCGGTAGCGTATATAAATTAAAAGATGTGATTGCTCGGATTATCAAGCATGGAAAATGGAATATAAAGGAAGAAGTAGATCTTTATCATTATTTGACTTTAAGAACTCACGTAATTGCAGAATATTTTATAGACGCGGAAACTAGGGAAGACATTGTCTCTGCAAAAAAATTCTCGATCGAAAAAAAACTCCCCATATTTTTATTTGGGGGAGGATCAAACGTCGCAATAACGAGAAAAAAAATTTATGGATTAGTAATAAAAAATAGTTATATTAAGAAAACAGTCGTTGCTGAAACGAATGAATACGTTGATATTAATGTATCCTCTGGCTATCCTGTGTCATTACTTATCAATAAGACTATTGATCGTGGGTTATCAGGATTTGAATATCACAAAGGGCTACCTGGTACCGTAGGAGGGGCGGTTGCGATGAATTCAAAATGGACAAGACCTATTACTTATTTTTCAGACAACTTAATATACGCGTATCTTGTAGACAATAAGGGTAGGGTAAAAAAAGTGACTAGAAAATATTTTAAGTTTGCATATGATTATTCAATTCTTAAGGACACAAGAGAGTTTGTACTTGAAGCGGTATTTCGTATGAAAAAAGAAGATCCAGAAGTTTTAAAAAAGCGAGCAGAAGTTGCACTAAACTATCGAAAACAAACCCAACCTCACGGAATTTCATCATCAGGCTGTTTTTTCAAAAACATCTCAATAGAAGAAAAGTTGAAACTTGATGTACCAACTACCTCAGCTGGTTATTTAATCGATAAGGCAGGTATGAAAGGATACACAGTTGGCGACTTTTATGTTTCAAAACTCCATGCTAACTTTATTATTAATAAAGGTCAGGGAAAAAGAGAAGAGCTGCTCAAAATAATATCTGATATTAAGGAAAGAGTTAAGCTAAAATTTGGAATAGAGTTGGAAGAAGAAGTAGTCGTCGTTTAAATAGGCATTCACAAAATTCTAAATACTAAATCCTAAGATCCAAATAAATTCTAAATCGTAAACACTAAACTGTTTAGTATTTAGTGCTTAGTTATTATTTGGTTATTAATATTTAGAATTTAAGATTTTATAATATGGCTGATTCATATTTAATCAAGGGTGGCAAACCTTTAAAGGGAGAAGTAATTTTGTCAGGGGCAAAGAATGTAGCGCTGAAGACTATTATTGCGTCTCTCATGTTCAAAACGCCTGTAGTACTTGATAATATTCCACGGATTAACGACGTATTGGATTTGATTGAGCTAATTAAATCTCTTGGTGCAAAAGCAGAATTTGAAAGCAAAAATCGACTTATTGTCGATGGGTCGACTCTTCATAATAATAAAGTCGATTTAGTATATGGATCAAAAATTAGAGTCTCATTCATGCTTTTTGCCCCTTTGCTTTACCATTTTAAAGAATGCTATGTTCCAAATCCAGGAGGTTGCCGTATAGGAGCTCGTCCAATTGACAGAATAATCGATGGAATGAAAGCTTTAGGGATTGAAGTTGATTACGATTCTGAATCTGGCTATTATCACGCGAAGCTTCAGAGGTCCCCTTCTGGCAATTTTATGTTTAATAAGCCGACTCACACAGGTACGGAATTACTAATGCTTATTTCACTAATGACTCAATCAAGTGTTGAAATAGAAAACGTAGCCACTGAGCCAGAAATTGATGACTTAATTAAATTTCTTAATTCATCTGGTGCACTGATCACAAAAAATGACAACTTATTAAAAGTAAATAAGAATAACGGTTTAAAGCAATTATTACCTTATTCGATAATGCCTGATCGGAATGAGTTTGTGACTTATGCGACTTTGGCAGTTGCCTCAGGTGGTGATGTCACCATAAAGAAAATAGATAAGACACTAGTTTACTCGTTTATTGAAATTATCAAAAAAACCGGGGCAGGCGTTGAGGAAAAGGAAAACGGAGTATTTCGTTTTTTTTATCAAGGAGAACTTAAATCAATCGATATCGAAACACTTCCTCATCCTGGATTTATGACCGATTGGCAGCCAAGCTGGGCGATATTAATGCTTAAAACCAAAGGCTCAGCGATCATTCATGAAAGGGTTTTTGAAAATAGATTTTCATATGTCGAAGAATTAAAAAAGTTGGGGGCGAATATTGACTTTATTGATTTAAAGGTCAGTGAGCCACATATTTTTTATCATTTTAATCACGAAAAAGATAAAAGTTATCAGCAAATCATTAGGATTAAAGGTCAGCAAGAATTACATAATGCCATTTTAAAAATATCAGATTTAAGAGCGGGGGCAGCATTAGCCTGCGCAGCACTGCTTTCACCTGGCGAAACCGTCGTCAATGGCGCTTCAATTCTTGAACGGGGATACGAAGATTTTGTTGAAAAAATTCTAAAACTTGGCGGCAATATCAAAAAGATTTAACTTCATACAAATATTATCAGTGTAATGTTACACTGGAAAAAGGGCAGAGAAGCAGGGTTTGTGTTAAAATACAACTATGAGAAGGATAAAAAATGCTTTAATTTTGGCCGGCGGTGACTCTACGCGTTTCTGGCCACTTTCTGAGAAGTCTTTTTTCACTTTCTTAGGCAAACCATTGATAATGTATCAAATCGAAGAGTTAGCCAAATATGCTGCTAACTTGACAATTATTGCCAATAAGAATAATGCGGTTGCGATTAAAAGATTAATTGATAATTCAAATATTGGATTAACCGCTCAAGTTATTATTCAAAAAGACACTTTGACCGGACAAGCGGGAGCAATATATACACTGAAAAGTCTTATAAAAGGAGAAATAATTATTGTTAATGCAAACGATGTAATCGATTACTCGATAATTAAAAAAATTGCAGGGACTGCAATATCAAAAAACAAAATGGTCTTCGTCGGTAAAAAGAAAAATGAATACTTTCCTGGTGGGTACCTAAGGTTTGCTAAAAATAAAGAGCTGGTCGAGATTGTAGAAAAACCAAAAAAGGAAAATATTCCCTCTAATTATGTAAAACTGATGGCCGATTATTACTCAGATTTTGGGGAATTAATTAAAGCCTTGGAACAGACAACTGCTGTAAATGATGACCATTATGAACAAGCAATTAATTATCTGTTAAGTACAGAAATTAAGCGGGACTATATTATTTACGAGGGTTATTGGCGAAGTCTCAAATACCCATGGCATGTACTTACAATGATGGGGACTCAGCTTGAAAGTATTAAAGAAGCTAAGATTTCTAAAGTAGCCGAGATCGCAAAAAGTGCAATTATTACAGGACCGGTCGTAATTGAAGATGGCGTAAGAATAGGCGATCATGCGAAAATAGCCGGACCTACCTTTATCGGTAAAGGGTCTGTAATAAGCGATTTTTGCTTAGTGAGAAACAGCGAGATAGGCGAAGATTGCCTGATTGGGTCATACACTGAAGTCGCGCGAAGCTATATTGGAAATAAGGTTTTTTTACACAGAAACTATATAGGGGATTCAGTCCTTGACGACGGAGTAATGTTTGGAGCTCAGGCAGTGACTGCTAATTTACGCTTTGATGGTCAATCAGTGACATCTTTAATAGGTGACGAAAAGGTTAACACCGATTTGGTAAAAATGGGTTCGATTGTTGGAAAAAACTCAAAAATTGGCGTCAACTCAACACTAACTCCTGGTGTTAAGGTAGGGGTTAATTGCTTGATTATGTCACGTGAGATTGCTCGCTTTGATTTAGAAGATAACACTTATTTAATTGGAGGGGAAGAAAGAGAGAATACTAACAAATGAAAAAAATTACTGTAATCGGTGGCGGAACCGGCGCTTATGTGGTTTTGTCAGGACTTAAGGATTTAAACGAAAATCTATCGGTCGTTGTTTCGATGATGGATTCGGGTGGATCAACCGGTCGACTTCGTGACCAGTTAGGAATCCTGCCTCCTGGTGATTTGCGTCAGTGTCTTGTAGCACTTTCTGATGCACCTGTTTTATGGAGAAAACTTTTTTTATATCGATTTGAGAAGGGCGACTTAGAAGGACATAATTTTGGAAATTTGTTTTTAGCTGCTCTTGAAAAAGTAAGCGCTACATATGATCAAGCTCTTGATACTGCCTCTTATGTCCTTAAAACCAAAGGAAAAGTTATCCCGGTGACTTTAGATAAACTCCATCTTTCAGCCGAGTATGAAAATGGAAAAATAGTCAACGGAGAAGGACTAATTGACGAGAATCATGCTGAACGATCAAAAATCAAAAAAGCCTATTTAAGTCCCGAAGGAACTGCAAACATAAATGCTATTCACGCAATAGAATCTACTGAATATCTTGTAATTGGTCCCGGAGATTTATATACGAGTATAATCCCAGTCCTTCTAGTTAAAGGAATTCGTGAGGCGATACTAAAAACTAATCTAAAAATCATCTATATACTTAATTTGATGACAAAAAACGGACAGACTACAAATTATAAAGCTTCAGATCATCTCATAGATCTTAAAAAATATTTAGGAAGAGCTCCCGACTTTGTTCTCATTAATAATGGGGAGATAGATGAAGAGATTAAGGCATGGTACAAGAAAAATAATGAAGTCCAGGTAGAAAACGACTTGACAAAGAAAGCATTTACAGTGATATCAAGCGACTTAGTCGATAATGATAAAATTGAGAAAAGTAAATCAGATATTTTATACCGAAGTATATTAAGGCATGATTCAAAAAAAATTACGGAAGTTCTAAAAAAAATATTTTATGCTTAAGCGTCATACAATTTCTTTTAAACATGCTTTAAACGGATTATTATGGTCACTCAAGACTCAGCCTAATTATAGAATTCATATTTTTTTATCAATTTTGTCAATTGTTGGAGGATTTGTTTATAAAATTTCTTATTACGAATTTTTATTTATAATTTTTTTGATCACGGTGGGACTTGTAATTGAGACAATCAATACTGGCCTTGAAGAGACGACGGATGCAATCGATACAAAAATACGGGAAGATATAAAAATTGCAAAGGATGTAGCGGCTGCCGCAATGCTCATTTATGCGCTTGGAGCTTTAACAATCGCGTCAATCATTTTTATACCGAAAATATTTATTAATTTTTATTAACTAACTACTAGTAGTTGAATTATGATTTCAATCTATTTATTGGCTGTCTTTGCATCTTTGATATTAAACTTTACTTTAATTGTCCCCTTTATTGATTTTTTATATAAATTAAAATTTCAAAGGGCTCACCAGAAGACGAAGGACGCTTTCAATAAGCCGACGCCAATTTTTGATAAGTTTAATAAACATAAAAAGGGGACCCCGGTCGGAGGTGGGATACTTATATTAATCACAACAATAATTGTCTTTATTCTATTTATTTTGATGTATTGGATACTGCAAAAAAAGATTTTAACCAATTACCCCTCAATTGCATCAGAAATAAAAATTTTAATTTTTACTTTTGTTTCGTTCGGACTCCTAGGTTTATTTGATGACTTAAAGAAGATTTTTGTTTGGAGGAAAGATCAGTTTATAGGTTTACGGATGCGGCATAAAGCAATAATAGAAGTAATTTTGTCGTTAATAATATCTTATTGGCTTTATTCAGAACTTAAAATACAGATAATCCATGTTCCATTCTTCGGAGTTTTTGACATGGGGATACTCTATATGATTTTTTCTTCTTTTGTAATTGTAGCTTTCGCCAATGCGGTCAATATTTCTGACGGATTGGATGGTCTGGCTTCAGGGATCTTGACATTTTCATTAATAGGATTTTGGGTAATTTCACGCTCGATTCTTGACGTCCCTACCTCTCTTTTCATTGCCGCCTGGCTTGGAGGGCTTCTGGCATTTTTGTATTTTAATATTTACCCGGCGAGAATTTTTTTGGGAGACACGGGATCGCTTTCATTCGGCGCTACATTTGCGGTCGTTGGCTTAGTTCTTGGCAAGACTTTTGCCCTTCCCATTATGGGTGGAGTTTTTATTATTGAAATAGCCTCATCGTTAATTCAGCTTTTAGGCAAAAAATTCTTGAAAAAGAAAATTTTCCCGGTTGCACCATTTCATCTATATCTTCAAAATAAAGGCTGGGAAGAGCCTAAAGTAGTCATGCGTCTCTGGCTCTTTTCCATCATCTTCGTCATGTTCGGCCTCATGATCGCGTTTATGAAATGATATTTTTGATTTTTAAGCCTTCTATTTTCGATAAGTAATAATTATTTTTGTCTTTGGAGGTGATTTTTGACCATTTGAAGCAGGTCTCGAAGGATTATGTTTTGAAGTTCGGCTAAGGTTTTCTGAGATAAAAAATAGGTAAGGAATATCAGTGAGTAAGGCGAAGTCAAGTGGGCATATAAATAATTTTGGTTCATCGACCCTTCCACCGCAGGGTAATCTAAAAACTTCCCAATCAACAGGCTCAACTTCTACCATAATGAAAGACTATTTTATCATAACTATAGGCTTTATTCAACTTAATAAAACAAGTGTAAGAGTTCAGGGTCTTTGACAAAACTATTATAGTATGTCAATCAATATTTAGTGTCATCCCCGCGGAGGCGGGGATCCAGTCGAACAATACCTTATAAAGTATATTTAGTCTGGATTCCCTCCTTCGAGGGAATGACAATCTGTGTCAAGACTTGTGAACTCTTATAAACAAGCAAGGTCAAGCAAAGAGAACTAATTATGTTAATACGGTTAAATCTTATATAATCAAGATATGAATGAAAAATTAATAGATGAATTAAGGCAAAAGTATGAAGGTAAGAAAGTTCTTGTGGTAGGCCTTGGGTTGCAGATGGGGGGAGTTGGGTTGGCAAAATTCTTCAATGAGCTCGGAGCCAAAGTGACAGTGACCGACAAAAAAACTAAAGAACAGTTAAGGACTTCAATAGAACTGTTAAAAGACTATCCGATTGAACTACATTTAGGTGGTCATAATATTGACGACTTCACAAATACTGATTATATTTTTAAGGGGCCGTCGGTATTGTGGGATGCTCCAGAAATTTCCTCGGCTTTGAAAAAAGGAATTCCGGTCGAGATGGAGATGTCATATGTTGCCAAGTATTATCCCGGTAAAATAATCGGGATTACCGGTACCCGGGGAAAATCAACGACAACTAATTTAATATTTAATCTTCTTAAGTTGTCCGGTTTTCCGGTCGTCCTAGGTGGCGGTCTACCCGGAATCTCGACGATTGAATATCTTAAGACTGCCACTCCTAAAGATTATTTAGTCGCAGAATTATCATCATGGGCCCTTTCAGGATTTCACCGCGAAAAAGTAAGTCCCCATATTGCCGTTCTAACAAATATTTATCCTGACCATCTAAATTACTATAAAAATATCGAAGAATACATTTACGACAAACAGGCAATATTTACGTATCAAAAAAAGGGTGACTATTTTTTGCTAAATGATAATTTATCAAACCAAATAGAAAAAGTTCGACCCCTTTTTTTCGACCGCCTCACCCCAAGGGGGCCCCAGGCGATTGTCTCAAAAAAAGTATCTTCACTTTTTCAAAATAAAAAAATTGCTTTTACCTCGTCACAAGAATATTTTTCAAAAAAAGATTTTCCTTATAACCTAAAGTATTTAAGAGGGGATCATAATTTAGAAAATGCGGCAGCGGCACTTCAGGTTGCAAAAATTCTTGGCATCGATGAAAAAAAAGCGATAAACATTATTTCCAATTTTAAAGGGTTGCCTTTTAGGCAGGAGATAATCGGGGAGAAAAATAATATTATCTTTGTCAATGACACGACTTCAACGACGCCGATTGCAACAGAGAAAGCAATAGAGGCATTTTCCGACCGCGATATTTATCTTGTTCTCGGAGGGAATTCAAAAAATCTCCCTTATGAAAAATTATTGAGCAAATTGAGCAAGGTAAAGAAGATTATTTTATTAGCCGGTTCTTTCACCGATCAAATCTTGGCCACCCTGAGAGAGTCTAGCCTTGACAAATTAAGTAAGGAGATCTTTAATGATTTAGAAAAGGCGGTAGAAGAAGCTTATAGTCAAGCGTCAAGTCACAAAGAAAAAGCTTATATATTATTTTCACCAGGCGCCACTTCATTCGCGATGTTTAATAATGAATTCCATAGGGGGAGAGAGTTTAACAGAATTGTTAAAAAATTAATCAAATTAACCTAATTTCTAATTATTCTAAATAAGTTTCAAGATCCAATTCACAAGAAACAAATAAATCGCAATTCATTTGGATGTTGGTACTTGTAATTTGAGATTTCTTTAGGTTAATTAGATTAATTAGAAATTAGAATTTTTTTAATGTTTAAAAAGCTTTTCATCCGTAACAAGTTCTTCGTACCTCTCCTTACCATACCATTAATTTTAAGCATTTTAGGTTTATTATTTATCTTCGAAGCTTCATCAATCAGAGCTGCAAATGAATTTGGGGATAGTCTACACTATTTGAAAGTTCAGTCTGTGTGGCTGGGACTTGCTCTTGGTCTTGCTTTCTTTTTTTCGATATTTGATTACAAAAATCTTTATCCCTTATCTTTTATCAGCATGACGATAACAATATTATTACTATGTGTTGTTTTGATTCCGGGGATTGGGTTTACGTCAGGCGGCGCCAGGCGTTGGATTGATTTCGGACTATTTAATGTACAGCCTACTGAAATAGCAAAATTTTCAATTATTATTTACCTCGCATCATGGTTTGTGAATAAAGAAAGACGAAAGTTCACTTCGTTTATTTTCTTAGTTAGCATGTTGGTTTTTCTGATAATTTTGCAGCCAGACATGGGTACGGCGATGATCGTTTTCTTATTAAGTATGGTCATGTATTACGCTTCGGGAATGAGCCTCTTAAACTTGCTGGCACTATTTCCAATTGCCTTAGGAGGATTTTATTTATTAATTAAAGTTTCACCATATAGATTGAATCGATTATTAGCCTATCTTAACCCGGCGACCGATCCGCAGGGAATAGGCTATCATATAAATCAGATTTTAATTTCGCTTTCAAACGGCGGGATATTTGGGGCCGGGTTTGGAGCGTCCCGTCAAAAGTATTTATTTTTACCGGAGGCACACACAGATTCAATATTTGCAATAATTTCAGAAGAATATGGATTTATTGGTGGAATTGCATTGCTATCACTCTATTTTATCTTTGTATATAAAATATATCATTTAATTAGGTTGGCCCCGGATAAATTATCTCGATTTATTGCCTGTGGGATATTTGCTTTTTTCAATTTGCAGATAATCATAAATTTGGCGGGGATGACAGGTCTTTTTCCCTTGACAGGTGTCCCCCTACCTTTTCTTTCCTACGGCGGAAGCAATCTACTTATATCTTTTGCCCTGATTGGGATACTTCTTAACATTGAGAAAAGAGTCAAAGTTTGAAAACCAATTGACTTTCTATAAATATAAGATTATATTTTTTCTGTTGAAATTTAAGATCTTGTTTTTTGTCATTCTGTTACCAAAAAGCAGGAGAAGACAGGCCCAAAATATTTTTTGGGAATGGGAACACGGTGTGAATCCGTGACTGTGCCGCAGCGGTATTTTGAAGAGCTTGCACTGAGCGAGCAAAGCGAATCGAAAAGTCCGAAGACCGACAAGATTCTGAAAATGCTCGAGCAGAGTAGCACCAAAATGCTGTCTTATACTAATCGTGAGGGATATAATTTAAGAAAATATTCTGTCAATCCAGGGGCAGAATCTGATTATATAAAATCTATCGGGAGAGAAAAAAGAATTGAGTTTTTTCAAAGAAACTTAAACTCGTATGTCAATCATGTTCTTGAAGACAATGTTGTTTCCTTACCATATTTTTACAGATTGAGCGCAGATAATGATATAACGGTTTATCCATCAGGAGCCAAAGTGCATCTTGATCAAAGAGAAAGAGGCGGTGGATATATTTTAGGGTTAACAACTGCTTTAAGACAGTCGGTTGAAACGCCTAATACTGTTATTTCGCTTTATAGTCCACCTGGCCCTACAAGCTTTGACCACGACCCAGATAATCCATATACTGAGGTTGGGAGTTACCATGATGGCCAGCTTTATCTTATGTATTTTGATGGAAAAAAAATACATAATGTTGCAGTAAGTATATCTGAAAGAGGGGAAAATTTTGTCAGACGAATATTGGGTGATATTTACCTTGAAGCACAAAATAAACCGACGGAAAAAGAAAAAATTTTTCATCTAATCACTAGCCCAAAATCCACCAAATTAACAATAGATCAGTTTTTTGATTTTTATCAAAGATTTAATCTTGACGAGGTAATATATAAGAATAACAAAGGTCACGAATTTACTTTGTGGGAAACATTAGCTTCATTAAGATCTTCTTTTTCGGGACAACTTGAAACGGGAATTAAAGCAAATATTAATCATCAAAAACTAGCAAATGGTGAATATTCAGGAAAAGAAATTTTGTTGGCGTATAAAAGCTTAATCATCAACTACATGTCTAAGAAAGGGTTAAAAAGTTTAAAGTTAGGCGGAAGCTGTGGATCAGATCAAAAATTTTCTTTTGAGGAAATGATAAATAATTATGAAAATCACCTAAATAATCTTTCCTCGCTGGATCGTTTTTTAAAAGGAAACCTGTCTAAAGAGGTATTAATGAACGCAGACGATGAAGAAAAGCATGATGATTACAGTTGTCCTAATTGTGGTCATACTTTTAGAGGAGAAAAAAAAGGAAGTGATTCAAATACCTGGGTAAAAAGTTGTCAGTGTGGTCACAAATTTAATTGTTAAAAATAGTTTATAATGAATTATGAAGATTTTGATTACAGGAGGCCATTTGGCTCCGGCACTTGCAATCATTGAGGAACTAAAGAACATTAATCCTAATGTAGAAATAATATTTGTTGGGCGAAAATATGCTCTTGATTCAGAAAAAACAATATCCCTTGAGTACAAAGAAATAGAGAAACTTAAAATGAGAGGCCAGACAAAGTAATATCTTTTGGAAGTTATCTGGCCTTGCCAATTGTAATATGGTCTGCCATCTTTAAAATACCGATCTTTACTCATGAGCAGACAATAAAACCAGGTTTAGCAAACAGATTAATTAGTAAATTTGCAATAAAAATCTTTGTAGCATTTGATGAGGCAACCCGGTATTTTAACTTGAAAAAGACTATTATTTGTGGAAATCCTGTTCGAGCCGCAGTTTTTAAAACGATAAAAAAACCTTTTGTTATAAAAAAAGACAGACCTGTCATTTACATAACTGGAGGAAGTCTTGGTTCTCACAGCATAAATGAACATATAAAAAAAATAATTAGCCAATTACTCAATGACTACATTATTGTTCATCAGGTTGGAGATACCAAAGAATATCAAGACTTTGAAAAACTTGAAGACTTAAAGAAATTAATGCCAGGGACTCTTAAAAATAGATACTATCTTAGAAAACACTTTTTTGAAGATGAAATTGGATATATTTATTCGATTTCTGATTTGGTCGTGGGAAGATCAGGCGCCAATACTTTTTTTGAACTTTTATATCTCGCTACACCAGCACTTTTTATACCACTCCCATGGTCTTCAGGACGCGAGCAACAAAAGCACGCCGAAATTTTTGCTAAAAAAGGGATCGGAGAAATCTTTCACCAGATTGAACCAAGCGATAAATTGCTTCGACTGATAAACTTAATGATAAAAAATAAAATTAAATATAAGGAAAATTTTAAAAAGTTAAGTACTTTATATAAAAAAAATGCCGCAAAAATTATGGTATCCCAAATTCTTGGTTAACTTGAAGAAATTATTCTTTAGTATTTTATCTTTTGTTTTTGTATTTAGCATCTTATATTTTTGTGACTTGATATTTACAATTAATAAAATCAATATAAAATCTCTCGGAGCTCCAATGAAATTAAATATTTCTGGTCTTGAAGAATTAAACAACAAGAATATTCTATTAATTAACATAAAAAAAACAGAAGAATTACTTATAAAAATAAATCCACAAATTAAAAAGTTAACAGTCAAAAAAAATTATCCTTCTCACCAATTACCTAAAATAAATTACTATCAAAAGCTAAATTATTTCTCCTTTTTACCGGGAGACTTTATTAAGTATGAAGATATTAAATCAGGCCTATTTTTCTTGCGATTTTTGAAAGATTCCGGTCTTCAAGTTAATGATCTTGATATTGCCGACTTCGATATGCTACTATTTAACGTAGGTGATAAAAAAATAATTTTTACCACTTTAAAGAATAAGGAAAAACAGATTATCGAGGCGGAAAGTATATTGCATCAGTTTAAAATTGAAGGCAAATACTGGCAGTCAATTGATATGAGGTTTGATAAACCAATAGTAAAATTCTAAATACTAAATTCGAATAACCAAATAATATCTAAATTCAAAATTCTAAACAAAAAGAGTTTAGAGTTTAGAAATTATAATTTGTTTGGATTTCAGAATTTAGTGTTTAGGGTTTATTTATTATGTCAGATAATTTGATTTGTGGGATTGATATTGGAAGCAGTAAGGTAGCAACTGTCGTCGGGATAAAGGCCGAGGAAGTAAATGAACTTAAAATAATCGGCTTTAATACGACGGAGTCTCGTGGAGTGAGAAAAGGACTAATTGTCGATATACAAGACGTCACTTCATCTGTCGAAGAAAGCGTTGAAAAAGCTGAGAGAATGGCCGGATTGAAGCAGCACGAGCGATATCTTTATCAACAACGAGACAGATTATTGATGTCTCATCGCGTGATTTTATGGTCGACGGACAAGGTGGAATAAAAAATGCAAGTGGAATGAGCGGAGTCCGCCTTGAGGTTGATACTCATATTATTACCGCCTCACAAACTAACCTAAAAAACATTGATAAGGTATTTGACGATTTGGGTCTAGAAAATCGTGGGTTTGTATTTTCCGGTAAAGCTTCTTCAGAAGCGGTTCTTACTCATACCGAAAAAGAGCTTGGAGTAGTACTTGTTGATATTGGAGGAGGAAAAATAGACATCGCATTATATGTTGATGGTTCTTTGTCATATTCTTCATCAATCGCAGTTGGTGCCAGACACATAACTAATGACATAGCGGTTGGACTTCGAATATCACTGGACTCAGCCGAAAAAATAAAACTTCATCTCAGTAAAAGTTTATTGAGCAGGGAGGCAATGAAAAAGAAAACTCCGCAACTTGATTTCAGAGAGCTCAATCTTCCGGAAGATGTAAATGAGGTGTCATTAAAAACTCTGGTTGACGGAATAATTGCTCCTCGACTTGAAGAAATTTTTAAATTAATTTTTGAAGAAATTGAAAAAAGTGGATTCGGTCAGCTAGTGCCATCAGGACTTGTGATAACTGGCGGTGGAGCGCTTACTGTTGGAATGCTTGAAACAGGTAAGAAAGTAGTCGGTCTTCCAATTAGACTTGGGTATCCTGAGGGAGTATCGGGCTTGATTGATGAAATAATTGATCCACAGTTTGCAACTACCGTCGGTTTGCTTTTATATGGCAAAAGAAATATAATGACTGAAAAAACAGGATTTAAGAATTTTAATAGAATCTGGAAAGATTTTTCACTCGGTGGACAGATGGGAAGTTTAAAGAATTTTTTTAAACAATTTATACCATAAATATCTCAAAAATCAAATCTCAAATCTCAAAATTACATTTCAAATCTAAAAGATTTTAGATTTTTAGATGTAGATTTGACATTTAACATTTGAAATTTGAGATTAAATTATGTTAATCAAACCAAGAGCGGGGCAAGCTGCTCGAATTAAAGTCGTTGGAGTCGGTGGAGGAGGTGGAAACGCTTTATCCTCGATGATCGCTGAGGGAGGAATAGCTGGGGTAGAATTTATTGCAGTAAACACTGACGCTCAAGCCCTATTGAGTAATAAAGCTTCAATAAAAATTCAAATTGGGGAAAATCTTACCCGGGGCCTTGGATCAGGAGGCGACCCTGAAGTTGGAAGGCAGGCGGCTGAGGAATCTCGCGAGCGACTTAAAGAAGATTTATCAGGTGCGGACATGGTATTTATTACCGCAGGAGAAGGCGGAGGCACAGGTACAGGGGCATCACCATTGATCGCAGAGATTGCAAAGGAAACTGGTGCACTTACGGTTGGCGTCGTTACAAAGCCATTTGATTTTGAAGGATCAAAAAGAAAATTTGCCGCTGATGAAGGGACAATTAAACTTAAAGAAAAAGTTGACACTCTCATTATTGTTCCTAATCAAAAGGTTCTTTCTATAATTGACAAGAAAACTCCAATTCTTGAGGCATTTAAAAAAATTGACGGAGTACTTCATCAGGGTGTTAAAGGGATTGCTGAATTGATTACAACTCCTGGATTAATTAATGTAGACTTTGCTGATGTTCGGGCAATTATGCAGAATGCTGGTACGGCCCTTATGGGAATGGGAGTTGGGTCGGGAGACAAGCGGGCGATTGCCGCAATTAAACAAGCTATATCATCGCAGCTTTTGGACGTCTCAATTGAAGGCGCCAAAGGAGTCCTGTTTAACATTGTTGGAGGCCCTGATTTATCAATGACGGAAATTGATGAGGCGGCTTCAATAATCGCAAAAAGTGCCGATCCTGACGCTGATATTATTTTTGGAGCTGTAATTGATGACAGGATGATGGATCAGATAAAAGTCACAATTATAGCCACAAAATTTGATGATACAAAAATGAGATTTTTTAGTTTTAAAAAAGAGCCTGAAGAGTCATCTTTTAATAAATCGAACGATAAACAAAAGCCGACCCTATCTTCGCTTCAGGAGAATGAAGAAAATATTGAAGATGAAGATCTCGTTGATGATTCCCTTGAATTTGACATCCCCGCTTTCTTAAGAAAAAAATAACCATGTGGCGTAACAAAATCTGCATTGATAAAAAGTTTTTATTCGTTTTTTTGTTATTATTATCATTTATATCAGCTAGTTTTTTAACCAAATCAAAAATATTATTCAAAAGTAAAGCAAGTCCTAAGAATTCTTCATTAGGTTCAACCTTATTAAGAAATAGCCCGAATGATTTAATCGCTGACTTAATATTAGGACACAGCGACTTTGGCGAAGTTATACCAAAAGAAACAGTCCCATTCAAATTGGCAGGTCCTGGTGGTGTAGCGGTTGATAAAAGTATTAAACCATACCGAGTGTACGTGTTTGATGGTCAAAATAGTAGGATTTTAGGGTATAAACATCTTGGTTATTGTTCAACTGATTCTAATAGACCGTGCACGGGAGATAGTGATTGCGAAAGTGTCGTCGGTCAAGGTAGACCAACAAAAATTGGAAAATGTAATATTGATCTAGGAAAGGATGGAACTAAGCTTCCGGACTTAGTAATTGGTCAAAATAGTTTTTATGGAAAATCATCATGTAATCAAGACGCTTCTTTTCAAAGTTATCCAGTTAAAATATCTTCAAGTGGATCAACGATTTGTAGTATTAGAGACGATGAACATAGCTATTTTGAAGGGGGATCGACTGCTCATATGTTTATAGATAAAGCTGGAAATTTATATTTTCCAGATAGTTTTAATAATAGGGTTTTAAAATATATCAATCCGTTTGAGACTGACACAATTGCTGACGATGTCTGGGGTCAACTAGATTATAAATCAAGAAGCTGCAATAAGGATAAAAATGCACCTGATGAATCAACTTTATGTTTAGGAATTAATTTTGCAAAATCTGGGGTTGATATAGATAATTTAGGTAATTTATGGATTGCTGACGTCGGCAATAATAGAGTTTTACGATTTAAAAATGTGAATGGTGTTATTCAAAAAGCTGCGGATTTAGTACTAGGTCAAAAAGATTTTTTTAGCAATATTGCTGGTAACTCTCTAAATAATTTAAATTCTCCATCTGCCATAAGAGTAGACAGTAAAGGTAGACCAATTGTATTAGACTCCTTCAATAACCGAGTATTAATTTATGACTCGAATGCTACTAGTGGTGGCAATGGTAGAATTTTACAGACTGGCGAGCTTCCTCAATCTTTACTTATCGTTGAGACAAAACCAGAATTTAATAGAATTGTAGTTTCTTATAAAGATAAAATAATAATTAAAGACTATAACAAAGAATGGAAGAATGTTCAAAACGCAACTGCGATTATAAAAAATATTATAGACTCCCACGGAGAAATAGGCTCAATTACAGAAAATAGTTTTTTGATACCTGTTTCTGGAGGATCGCAAAATATCCTTTATCTTCGATCTATTTATGATAACGGCGATTTTTTATATAAAAAGCCTGACTCTTTTGATAATGGAGAGGATAATCATAACTATATTGGTATGTCGGGTTTTAGATCATTACGAGGAGTTACGGTAACGGATTCTCAAGTGATTGTAAGCGACACTAATAGATTAGCTTTTTGGAATAATATTAACCTTAACACCTTAACAAAGGGAAAAGAATATGATGGTTATTTTGGCAATTTTGAAGCGAATTTAAAATTTCGACATGATAGTTCTTCGTACATGAGAATTTTTGCTGACGAAAAGGTACTATGGGCTATAGTAAATAATTTTAATGCTGCAGATTCTAACACTATTGAGCAATATCATTTACCTGTAAAGAAAAATGATAGGCCTTTTAATATTATTAAGTTGAATGAATTGCTAGTGGAAGGTAAGAAGGTAGATAAAAATTTTATTAGTATTGCATCTGATATCTATGTAGATGATAAAAAAGGATATATTTGGTTATCATTACCTTTTAACGATAGAGTTATTAGGATAAAAATACCAAGTTCAGGAAATGAGTATATCGTCGATTTGATTATAGGAGGAAAAGATATTCCTGACATAATTTTACCCATATGGGGAAGAAAGTGCGATGCAAATAAAGATTTCCCAAAAACTCTATGTTATCCTGGCTCAATTGCTTTTGACAAAAATGGAGATCTTTATATTTCGGAACATTACTTAGAAAATTTTGGTGGAGGAAGGTTGATTAAATATAGTAAAGATGTAATTTCTAAAGAAAACATTACATCAATTCCTATATCGCAAATGTCAGAGAATGCAGAGGTTATTTTCTATAATTTTAATGGATGGAAACCGAGCTTTAATTCAAAGAATGTTATGGTTTATGGAAAAAATGGTTTAGACGGACCAGACTCTCGATTTTTAAATTTTGTGAATGATATTTCTAATCAGAAAGGTCAAAAAGGAATCAACATTTACTTAAATAATAATGGGCAGTTAAAGGATTTTTATGCTCAACCTTTTTCAACATATTTTGATAAAAACGATAATTTGTATGTAACTGACCTAAATAGAGGAAGTCTCTACATTTATAAAAAACCTTTTTAGAAGTTAACTTAAAATACATAGTTAATATTTATTTGCAGACAAATAATTACTTAGTATATAAATAAATCCAGTAAGGAAAAAAATAGGAAAGTGTAAGGCTGGAGAGTTATTAATAGAATTTGCAACTGATGACTATTCATTTTAATCATAATTTGTTGGCCCCTTTAACACGCAATAAGCTAAAAGGATGTAAATTATAAAAAAAGTTGTATAAATTAGTATCATATAAACAAAATTTACCTTACATTCACTCTTTCTGCTTGAAGGTTATATTACCTAATCCTGAAGATTCTGAGTTGTTATATTTCGTTAGAGAAAGAAAAACCCCTTCTTTTAAGTGTGGTTAATTTTTGTCCTGAAAAACCGATATTAGAGAGTTTTTTCCTTAAAACCGATATTATTTTATCAATAGACCAATCTGAATATTTATCAATATAATTTTTTCCCCATAAAATCCTTCCTATTTCATCACGTGAAATTACTTTATTTTCGTTCTTAATAAAATAAGTAAACATTTTAAATTCCTGTAAGGTGAATTTGTCTCCGCAACTTTTCCCACCAAAAAATATTCGGTCAGTTTTTTCGTCATAAATTATCTTTTCTTTCGGAACTTGTGAACGAATAAAATGGTCGAATATCTGACCAAAAATCACATAATGATTATCTTCAGATTTCTTAACAATGCCCGTTTTAACAAGAAAATCACTTTTGGGTAAAAGACTTTGTGGGATATCACCCGATACGCATATTTTTGTCAAAATTTCCTTTTCAAAATCATTTAAACTATGCCAAATATCGAAACATATATTCTTTAATTGATGGTTATTAAGAAGATAAAGCTTAGTTTCTGCCAAACTTATAATTTTACCTACCTTATTTTCTTTTAATATATGCGTACAATACTTTAAAAGTTGAGCGTGTCCACCGCAAAGCTCATATATCAGCTTTTTAAGATTGTCTCCAATTTTAACCGATAATTTTTCTTCAATACTATCAAAAATATATGCGCTTTCCTTTTGATTAAGTAATTCATTATAGTAGGAGCTTTGAGTAACAGCATACTTAAAGTTATGCAATTTATCTAAAATACTATTTTCGAGTAAATTAACACTGGAGAAAAAAAGAAAATTGACTCGATTCTTATTAACTGCTAATACTGACTCAAGGTTACGAAAAATGGTCTCAGGAAATTGCAGTAAAAATTCAAAGTCGTTTAGTAAAAATATTATGCAATATCCTTTAGTTATCAATAATTCGAGACCCACCTTTATTGAGGAGAATGTAGAATCTAAATTGGGCGGTAATTTTAAATTCAACTTTTTTATTTGAATATTAATTGAGTTTAGTATCAGGGATAGGTAATTATCGCTTGAAGCATTAGACATTTGGTCAGGATTAATGTAGATGAACAATGTTTTTTTATAGGTTTTACCGAATATTTTATGAATAATTGTTTTTTCATTTAAAAAATAATTTATTAAAGTCCTTCGACCAGATCCTTCCACAAAAAAGCAAGTTAAACAAAGTTTATTTTTGATCGGAATAAACATCTTATTGGCTATTTTTTCCAACGAATCTTTTGGTAAAGGGTCTTTAAGTGTTATCATCGGTATTCAGAATTGAGTAAGGATTTACTCAGATTAGCTTATTTTATCTTCGACAACATAAAAAGTCAAATATTTTTGACTTGGATAAATAGTTATATTTAAACAGCAAGGTAATTGAGCCATATAATTGGCATAACATCTCGATAGCCAATAGATCGTGTCAGATTAATGGAAAAGGAATTTGCATCAGCTACGACAAGTTGATTTCCTGGAGTTTTGAAATAATCATCTAATAACGCTACTCTAGCTGCAGTTGCGTATCCCTTCCCTCTTTCATTTACATCAGTTTTTGTATCTCCTGATATAAAAATGGAAAATAATTCTGATTCAATATCAATTATTATCTTTAACGGATAACCGCCAACAAGGGCTATAAGTTTATCATCCCTGAAGACACCAGTATGATTCCCTAAACTTAATCGTTCTGCCGAGATTTTTGTATCAGAAAGTTGGTTAACTGACTCAGCGTCCGCTATATCTAATTTTCTCATATGTAAACCAACAGAACCTCTAACGCTCTGTGATATTTTGGTCAATTTCTCAGGATGATGGTAGTTCCGAGAGTTCATTACAATCTGTGTAGTCTGAGAAGAATCACCAGCTGTAAAATCCGTCGGTGAAATCATTTCGTTCACTGTTTGTTTGGAAAAAAGTAAGCCATTAAGAACAAATTTAATTCCGTTTTGTGCGTTTTCATTTGACGCATTTATTAATGGTACGTTTTTAACAAATTCTTTAATTGGTTCACTAGCTCCATAACAATAATAAATAGTATTTCCCTGGTGTCGCGGCAGATATTCCATTACTAAGCCTGTTTTTCCTTTGCTTTCCAAAATTAACCAATTGCATCTATTTTTAAGTTCCTGGTCATAAAGATTAAAAATTGGCAAAGATGCTCTTGCGGCAATATTTTCGCTTCGAGTTTTTTTGTCGAATTTTATAGGAAAGCTCTCATATATTTCGGAAGTAACTGCATTTATAATTGTTCTATGGACAACATCGATAGTTTCTGATTTAAGTTTTTCACCGTTAAATCGAAATATTTTAGCTCCCGAAAGATCATAATATTTATCGGGTAAAACTCCAAAATATAAATTAGGCCTTTCGGGCATGTATTGATTATAACAAAAATAACCCTATAATATTGATAATTATACTTAATAATGATAAAATTCTGTATTTTTTCAAGGTATGGGAACAGAAGAAAAATACGATTTAATCAATAATCACAAGACTTCAATAGGAGAAGTTATCCAGATTCTTTGCCCTTCAGAAAAACCCAGAGAATTTACTTTTGGTGAAATGTTTTCTGAGATATTTAGACCTCATTTTAAATATTTTAGGCAGATACATGCAACAATAGATGGAGTTTATCTACCTGCAAAAACCCGTGAAATAGAAAAAAATTTCAAACTGGTTGATTTTTCAAATAGTCAAGAGGCTGGATTAAACCTAGCGTCCTTATTGGCTGTAAGCGCCGCCTTACAAGGATCAAGAATCAGTGTTCAAAAAAAATGTGAAGAGTGGGGAATTCCTGAAATTGAAAGGCCAATGAGCTATGAGGACTCTTTTAAAAGCGAACTTGAAGCTTGGATAAAAAAGAGCGGTGAAAATGCCTTAAAAACAAGTTTTAAAGATTCGAATAAGGTTTCATTTTATATTGCATTATCCGAAATGATTGGAATGTATTTAAAAGGAAATAATCCAAGAGAAGCTTTTGATTATTTTATGAAGTCAGAGCATAATATCAAAGGTTTTTCAATATTTGCCAGCTATTTTCCAAATATTGCTTCTTTGATAGATGAAAGAGGAATTAGAGAAATGCTGATAAAAGATTTAAGAAGAGATTTGAGCTTTGAGAATGTGCTAAGGGGTTTTATTCAAAATAATCCTACTAAATTCTTTACCATTCAAAGTGGAATAGAAATAGCTATTTTATTAGACTTTCCAATTGAAGTAATAAAAAAACTAACAAGCATAGAGGAAGAAAATCCGAATATATACATTGACTGGAGCGGCTCTAAAGAAGCGATCATAAATGAAATACTGAGTCGCGATTTTGCAGAAAAGCCTGAAGTTAAGGCGTTGCCAGAAGAACGATTTTCGGATAAGTTAGTTTTACCAGAAAACTTTGGAATGAAGAGAAATATAACAGAAACAAACTTCATGAGAGAATATTTTGGAAAGACAGACGCAATTGTTATTTCGCCTGAGCAAATAAGGAAGAACCCGAGTAAATTTTGGGAATACCAAAGAGCGTTGGTATTTGAAATTGCTGAAAATCAGGGAATTAAAATAGACGAAGGAATCGAGTTGCCTTTACCGATAAATTACGATCAAGATCAAGTGCGATCTTTTAGATCCACAGAAAAATTATTAAAAGATATGAGTGATTGGGTTTGGCTACTACTATACCCTAAAGTACAAGAAGAATTTTTTAAAAGGATGCCATACTTAAGAGTGCCTCCATATGTGTTAATTGACGGTAAAGCAGTTTCGGTACTAGATATGGAAAGGCAGAAGGAAATCAAAGCAATCATGCTTGAAGATGAACAAAAAGTTATTAATGAACTGCCATTTTTGAATACTGTTGATACAGAGCTTTTTACTCGAGGAAGGCAGAATAGATTTACTCGAAATTTAACATTACCTGGTTTGTTTATTCAAAATATTATCAACAAAAAAGGTTTTGTCTTAATAAACCATGGAATAGCTCGATGGACTCTTGGGAATTGGGGAAAAAATTTTGATTTAGATAAATTAGGATATGCAGCTTTTGGAAGAGGGTCTTTTGATCATTTGCCCGTGGTTGATGTCGATATGTTAGTTTTTGGAGTTCCGCAGACCCTAGGTGAAATTGGTAGCGAAATAGTAAAAAGGATAAACCAGCATGTTGCAGGAGTTGTAATAAGCAATCAAATGAAAGGGATGAGCATGGGTAAAGTTGACTACACGTTTATGGTAAAAAGGGATAATAGCCGTAGTATGTATAGAATCTTGGCTGATCCCTATCTGCTCGCCCATTCTAAAGCCTGCATTATGCAGGCTCTCAGAGGCTGGCAAGGTGGAAAACCCAAGCAAAAAACAGACTTATTAGTTGAATCTCTTGTTGGTTTTTCACAAATTAGAACTTTTGGCTTACTGCCAGAAATAGTTAATGATGCCAATGGTCACGTATCTTTTGCTGTTAAACCGATCGATGTCTTCGGCGGACTAATGGATTATATGGAGGCTGGTGGGGGAATGGAGGTACTTGGCAAAAGGAAAAACGCAATAAGATTTTTGTCAATGGAGCGAGCATTTTCTGCCGACTCAATCTGGCATGCTTTGAGAACTATTGGAGACATGGTTTATACAACCGGCGGAGCGGTTCCTCTTCCTGGATTAATAGAAATATCTAGCGAAAAAACAAATTTTGATGAAGTAATCTTAGAATCAGTGGGCCGATTTAGAAGCATTCTTCAGCCTATTTATCAATATGCTGAAGCTATAAGAAATGGAAACGTACGATTGGACGATGTGGTTATAAAAGACTTAAGACGAGAATTAATAAAAAGCGCTCAGGGTTTTATTGAGCATGATCCCAATCAGTTTTTAACATTAGCCTCAGATGAAACCTCCTTTGATAAGGTGAATATACTATTTGGACTTGAATTAAGTCGATTTTATCCACACTTAGATTTATTAAGGAAAAATAAACTAATCTGGCAAATCATAAAAGAAGCCGTACAAACACAAGAAAAACTTCCAGAAGAATCAGCCACTCATTTTTTAGCAAGGACAATATTGGGAATTCAAAGCGAACCAAGAATTCTTTCGATAATAGCCGATAGTATTAGAGAAGAATTTAGAAAAAACCCCTTTAGAACCGCAAATAAACTGACGACTTTTAAGAAGGTAAATGGAAACGAGGAGTCATTTATTGCACATGGTATGATAACGAGAGCTAATTGGGGATTATTAGATCCCTATGGATTAGGATTATATGCAGGTGGCCACAATACTTATACCTGGTTTGACCTCATAGAATTTATTGGGAGTGGGCGATATTCTGAAATCGCACGAGATTTGAGCCAAAATGCAAATATTTTTAAGGTTTTAGATAATTATGGAAAGTGGGGGCATAAAGTAGATAACACTCGATTAAGATTCTCAGGAAAGGGTACGTCTTTATCTAAAATTACAAAAGACCAAATTGAAGCTTTATCTGATTGGTTAATAGATCCGGGCTTTTAACTGTAAATAAAAATGAGAAAGTAAGTAATCAAAATAAACGAAAATAATGGATTAATGTATTCCACGACGTTTAATGAACTTTTAATAAATAACCTTTTTTAAATTTCGTTCTACTGGCATTTCTTATGGTCTCTTGTTGGATATACCAGTAATAAATTCTTTGATTAGAAACAACTGTCCTTAGATTTTGAAAAGTTCTCTGTTTCATATTCATATTAAACTTTTAATAATTTATTTTATAAATTGGTTATAGGCTATGCTTGAGTGGTATATTACCTAATCCTGAAGATTCTGATAGAGAATGCAGATTGTTTTTCAAAGTCGCTTTTACTATAATCTACTGATATGTTTAAACCAGTTGACCCAAATATAAATTTTCCTGAGATGGAAAAAAAGTGGCTTGCTCACTGGTATAAAACCGGTGTTGTAAAAAAGTATCTTACAAAAAATAATAAATCTAATAAATATTTTTCTTTCTTAGATGGACCAATAACTGCCAATAATCCAATGGGAGTCCATCACGCTTGGGGACGAACGTATAAGGATTTATGGCCGAAATTTCATAATTTATTGGGTTACAAGCAGAGATTTCAAAACGGTTTTGACTGCCAGGGTTTATGGGTCGAAGTTGAGGTAGAAAAAGAATTGGGTTTAAGATCAAAAAAAGACATTGAGAATTTAGTGCCAGGGGACCGAAAAAAATCAATTGCAAAATTTGTCCAGCTTTGTAAAGACAGAGTGATGAAATTTTCAGCTATCCAGACGGAACAATCTAAAAGATTGGGATACTTCGCTGATTGGGATCATTCCTATTTCACAATGAGTCCAGAAAATAATTACATGATCTGGCATTTTTTAAAGACATGCTTTGACCATGGATGGATTTATAAAGGCCATGAATCGGTGCCTTGGTGCCCACGGTGTGAGACTGCAATATCACAGCATGAAATGCTGACAGAGGATTATAAAGAACTTGTGCATGAATCAGTAATTCTTGAATTTAAGATCAAAAATTCCTCCTTCGCCAAGGCTTCCCCCTACGTCAAGACTTCGGAGGACAAGTCGGAGGACAAGCAAAATTCAAAAATAAGTAGCGAATATTTATTAGTGTGGACGACGACGCCGTGGACAATACCTGCTAATATCGCCGTTGCGGTTGATGTAAAAACTGTAAAAGGTAAAGAGCTTGTTGGGTTAAAATATACCTCTCCTTTTGACAACTTACCGATTGTAAAAGAAGTCGCAGAAGAAAATCCTGATACTTTTCACACTGTAATACCTACTGATAATCAAATAATGCCGATATCGGCCGCAGAAGGCACGGGCTTAGTACATACTGCAGTAAGCGCCGGTACAGAAGACTTTTTATTAGGTAAAAAACTTGGACTTCCAATGATACCTGTTATTGCAGACAACGCTGATTATCTTCCCGGACTAGGATTTTTAACTGGAAAAAATGCAAAGAAACATCCGGAAATTATATTAGATTTTTTGCGGGAAGAAGATAAAAAAGGAAATGACTGCGTCTTTAGTATTTTTAAATACAAGCACCGTTACCCGGCTTGTTGGAGATGCAAGACCGAATTAGTTTGGAAAGTCGAGGATGAGTGGTACATCGCGATGGATTTACCATCGCGAAGTCAAAAGTCAACATTGAGGGAAAGAATGATGGAGGTGGCAAAGAAAATAAAGTGGATGCCGGAATTTGGATTAGAGCGAGAGCTTGATTGGCTGAAAAATATGCATGATTGGCTTATTTCAAAGAAAAATCGATATTGGGGTCTAGCTCTTCCAATTTATGAATGTGAGAAATGCGGAAATTTTGAAATAATTGGATCTAAGGAAGAGTTAAAAATACGCGCGGTATCCGGCTGGTCAGAATTTGAAGGAAAAACTCCTCATAAGCCATATATAGATGAAGTTAAAATTAAATGTCAAAAATGTGAATCTGTAGTTTCAAGGGTTGATGATGTAGGGAATCCATGGCTTGATGCAGGAATCGTAGCATATTCTACAATTGCTGAAAATAATCAGGGAGAACCTTTATATTTAAAAAATAAAAAAGAATGGGAAAAATGGTTCCCTGTTGACTTTATTACCGAATCGTTTCCTGGCCAGTTTAAAAACTGGTTTTATGCTTTAATTGCAGAGTCGACCGTACTTGAGAATAAGCCACCTTTTAAAAGAGTCCTCGGTTTTGGTACTCAACTTGGAGAAGATGGTAGACCGATGCATAAAAGCTGGGGAAATGCGATTGAGTTTAACGAAGGCGCCGATAAAATTGGAGTTGATGTAATGAGGTGGATGTTTACTCGCCATAACCCTGCCGACAACATGCTATTCGGGTATAAAAAAGCCGACGAAGTAAGAAGGCAGTTTTATCTTATGCTTTGGAATATATATAAATTTTTCGTTGAATATTCTAATTTAGATGAATGGTCTGGACACCCTCAGGGTGACCAGAAGCATAGTGGTCACCCTAAGGGTGTCTTGGATAAATGGATTATAAGTCGACTTGCCCAAACAACTCAAAAAGTTGAAGAAAGGATGAGGGAGTTTGATGCTAAGGATGCAACGCTCGCAATTGAAAAGTTTGTATCAGACCTTTCGACTTGGTTTTTAAGACGAAGTCGTGATCGTGTCTGGGTAAATTCAGATGATGAAAAAGATAAAAAAGAATTTTATGAAACTTTATATTTTGTCTTAGTTAATCTCTCAATAATTACGTCACCATTTATGCCATTTATTTCTGAGGAAATTTATAAAAATTTAACGGATGGTGAGTCTGTCCATCTTGAAACATGGCCAAAATTTAATAAAAAAATGGTCGATGATAAATTAATTTTGAATATGGAATTGGCAAGAAATATAAGCGAGGCAGGGCATGCAAAGCGAAAAGCCGACGGCCAAAAAGTGAGAATTCCACTTGCTGTGCTTAGCGTAAAACTTGAAGGGAAATTTGATTCAGTTGTTGACAAAGTTTGGGAATTAATTTTGAAAGAATTAAATGTAAAAAATATTGAGGTTAATGGAAAAAATAAATTTCCTAAAAAATTTATAGAGGTGTCACCTGATGATTTAGAAAATGAGGGACAACTTAGAGAACTACTTAGAACAATACAATCAAAAAGAAAAGAAATGGGACTTAAGCCAACCGACCATATTAATTTGACTATTCCAGATAATTTTTTGGAAAATGTCGAATTCATAAAAAAACGCGTCATGGCACACAAAGTTAGCATCGGGCCTGATATTATGATTTCTAAATAATGGAGATATTAATTCCTTCCATTTTACTATCGGTATTTGGACTTTTTAATCTTTTTGGACTAAGCCAAGACCTTTTTTTTAAACAACTAGTTTTTTTTCTAATAACATTTATTGTCTATTTTATTATAAAGTCCATGGGTCGAAATTTCTTTAAACTTAACTCCAGTTTTTTTTACTGGCTATTGATCGCAATACTAATAGTTACCTATATCATCGGCCTTGAAGTCAAAGGCTCAAAACGTTGGCTGGATTTATATTTTTTTAATTTTCAGGCGAGTGAATTTTTTAAGGTTGTCTTCGTCCTTTTTATGGCAAATTATTTTAGAGGAAAAAAGCTCCTCGAAAACAACCTCTCATTTTTTTTAAAAAGCTTTTTATATTTTATTGTGCCGGCTTTTATAATATTTAAACAACCGGACCTTGGTAACGCGGCGGTTTTTGCCTTTATATATTTGGTAATAATAATTTTTTCAGATCAGCCAAAAAGATATTTGTTATATTTATTTTCTATGACCGGTCTTCTTGCGCCTGTTGGGTGGCTCTTCCTTAAAGGTTATCAAAAAGCAAGGATTGCAAGTTTTTTGAATCCACATCTTGACATTGAGGGGACCTCGTACAACATGATACAGGCAGTCATCACAATCGGGTCTGGCGGTTTTTTTGGTAAAGGACTTGGACTTGGCACCCAGTCCCGACTATATTTTTTACCAGAAAATACTACAGATTTTGCCTTTGCCTCGCTAGTTGAACAGTTTGGATTTGTAGGCGGATTTTTCGTAATATTTTTATACGGTTTAATAATTTATGCGCTTGCAAAAAAAATAATAAAATATTATTTTCAAAACGATATCGAAAATAAAATTAAATTTCTTTATTGTCTAGGTATTCTTTCATACTTTGTTTTTCAGGTAGTTATAAATATTGGAATGAATATGGGCCTGCTTCCGATTGCCGGTATTGCTTTGCCATTCATATCATATGGAGGATCATCAGTACTTGCGCTTATGATAGGCTTTGCTCTATTGCCTTAAAAATGATGATTGCAGAATGCGTTTTATAATGTATAATTTATAGATTATGGTAACTTTTGCAGTCGTTAAAACAGGCGGACAACAATTTTTAGTTAAGGAAAACGATGTTATAACGGTATCAAAGCTTGAGAAAAAAGAGAAAGAAAAAATAGAACTCGAAACGTTGGCTATATTTGATGATGAGGGGAAAAGCATAGAAATCGGGACTCCATATTTAACAAAAAAAGTGAGTGTGGAAATAATCGCTCAGGGAAAAGGACTGAAGATTAGAGTTGCAAGATTTAAGGCTAAAAGCAGATACCGAAAAGTAACCGGCTTTCGACCACAGTTAACAAGTTTGAAAATATTGAAAATTTGATGTTAAAAATTCAATGAAAATTGAAAATTTCAAATTGAAAATTTAAAAAATGGCTCATACAAAAGCACAAAAAACAGTTAAAGGAAATCGAGACTCAAGAAGCAAAAGACTTGGAGTCAAGATTTATGGAGCGCAAGCTGTAAATCCAGGTAATATAATTATCCGCCAAAGAGGAACAAAGGTAAACGCAGGTCCCGGCACAATGCTTGGTCGTGACTTCACCATCATGTCTCTCAAAAAGGGAATCGTAAAATTCTACAAAAAGTTGGGAGACGTCTTCGTAAGAGTTGACTGAATAAGTTCTTATAGTCTATATAGTCGAAAGTCTATAAAGTTTTTATTCTGGTGTAAAATATTAGCATGAATGAAAATATTGACGAGATAATACAACAAATAAAAGATGAAAAAGATGTATTTAGTAAAGCAAAGCTAATAAGATTTTTAATGAGAGAAAAAAACATCAAGGTAAAAGAAATTGCCACAAAACTAAATATTAATTCTTCTTATGTTAGTCATTACAACAGAATTTATAAACTACCTGATTTAGTAGTTGATGGTTATTATTCAAAGCTTATTAGCATAAGTCATTTATTTGTTATTTCCCGAATTAAAGATCCAAAGAAAATTGTTGAAGTTTATGAAAAAGTATTGGAAAGAAATTTAAATATACTTCAAACTGAGGATTTAATCCGTGAGCAACTGTATGAGATAAAATCTTATGGGATTTATTTAAAAGACAAAGTTAAAAAAGAAATAATCTTAAATCTTATTAAGAGATATCCTTCTATAAAAATGAAAATAATTCAGACAAAAGTTAAAGGAAAAATAATTATCGAAATCCCTGGCAATCTTGAAAAAACCTCAAAATTAATAAGAGAGTTTTTATCTGATAGAGCGAGGTAAAGGATTTACAATTGCACCAACACTATTTGTTGGAAAATATCGGTAGAATACTTGGCCAATCATGCTTTGGGCGGGTACTGCACAAAATTCTCTTGAATCCGAAGATCTTGGGCGATTGTCTCCCATTACAAAAAGTTCACCATCGGGCACGCTATATTCAACGTTATTTTTTATGCAACCGGTGTCCCATAGATTAGTCGTTGCAGAAATATAATTTTCTGTAATCACTTGACCATTAACTGACACGGCTCCATCGTTAATATTTATTTTGTCTCCTGGAAGTCCAATAATTCTCTTGATGTATTCTATATCGGGATTTTTAGGGGACTTAAATACAACGACATCACCGCGCTCTGGCCTTCTGAATTTATAGGTAACTCGAGATGTTAAAATATAATCACCTGATATAAATGTCGGCTCCATCGAAGCACCCTTAACTTGATTTGGTGTAAGAATAAATAAGTAGACGACAATAAAAAGTGAGCCAATGAATACAATCGTTTCTAAAATATCCATCACAAAATCAATGACATTTTTTACTAGACCCATAACTTTTCATTTTAAGAAAAGATATGTTAAAAAACAAGGGATTATATATAATACATATATAGTTGGATCGTTAGCTCAGCGGTAGACCTGCCCGACTTGCCGAGGACCTGTAGCTCAGTTGGCTAGAGCGTTGCATTCACATTGCAGATGTCAGAGGTTCGAGTCCTCTCAGGTCCACAAGTCAAGGCAGGCGGGGCGCTGCATTCACATTGCAGATGTCGTAGGTTCAAACCTGCCTGCCGGCAGGCAGGTCCTGCACAATCCACTATTGCATTCACACCTGCCCGCCTTGCTTCGCAAAGCGATGCTGGTGGGTTGAAGAGGTCGGGGTTTCCGCCAAAGGCGGATTAACTGACAGTAAGACTCTCCGCCAACTGGCGGATCGTTAACTGTCAGTTGAACAAGTCCCTCAACGGTCACTTTTTTTGCTCTATTGATTTCATAAAAAGATGCTGTATACTAGTACAACGTTAGTAATAGTTTAGATTGATGCGCGAGCTTGACATTAAAAATATTAGGTGATATAATCAGCGAGAAATAGCCGAAATTACATCTTCAGTTGAAATAACACCAACTGATGAACCAACCCCAACACAAGAAATCAGCGTCGAACCAACTCAAGAAGTTACACCAACAGTAGAAGTCCTTCCAACAATCGAGGTAACCATTGAGCCAACAGTTGAATCAACACCGATCCCAACAGAAACTCCGGTCATTGTTCCTGAAGTTACAACCGAAGTAAGTCCGACAATAGTTGTAGAGACACCTTTGCAATCCGTCCAGGACACAACGCCGGCACCTAATCCACTAGAAGTCACCAATTCACCTTCACCTCCACAACCTTCACCAACAGAAGTTATCACGACACATTTAGTCAATGGAGTCGTCGAGACAGCCTTAGTTGAAAGCTACTCATGCCGCGCCGATTCTTTAAACGGGTGTTTAGTTACAGATAAACCAGATTACGCTCCAACAGATGTAGCTGTAATCACAGGCCATGGTTTTTCAGCAAACACCAGTTACACCCTACGGGTGCTATCTTCAGATCAACCGGCGGTTGATTCAGAATACCAAATAACAACTGATGTGAATGGTAGTTTTACATATAGTTATCAACTAGATGGAAACTACAGACCAAACTATCTAGTAGAACTAAAAGATTCTTTTGGCTTTGTCGTTGCCTCAGTGACTTTTACGGATACAGCAAGCTCATCAATATTAGCAACAACAGTTGGTAATTATGATCAGTGGACTGCAAATTCCGGTACCAAAGAAACCGCTGTTTCAGCTAATGATGGTGATACGACTTATATAACCAACAGCACGAACGCTCAAAGACAATCATTTGTTTTTTCAAATGCAGGAGTGCCAGCTGGAGCAACAATTAATTCTGTAACACTTTATGCAATTGCTAAAGAGGGAGAGGGTGGATCTAAACTCAAACTTTTAGTTGAAAAAGGGACTCTAGTTACAGATAGAAGTTTAGGAAGTGATAATAATTTAACAGGTAGTTATGTTGCATACAGTCGCGCAATGACAACTAATCCTTTTACCGGGGTTGCTTGGTCACTAGCTGAAGTAAATGGTTGGACAGTAAAATTTGGTGTAGAAAATGGAGCAAATAAAATTGCAAGGGTTTCTCAACTATATTTAATAATTGATTATACTGAAGCCGGTCCGACTACAACACCAACAAACACGCCAATTCCAACATCTACACCTACAAATACACCAACTCCGACGGTTACGCCTACTCCGACATCCGCATCAACTCCCACACCAACTATTTCATCGACACCTTCAGGTGTACAAACGGCCATTGGAAGCTGTGTTGAAGATGCTTACGGATCAAATCTAAATTGTACAGCTAACGATGTATCTATCGCTAACGTAACGGGTATTACCGTTACTGATGATTGTGATTTTCCAGGCGACACAGCCACTTTTACGGCTACTTGGAACGTTCAGTCGACAGCCACCGAGCGCTATAATATTGGTCTATATTTTGCTTCACAGGGCCAAACAAGCGCAATGAATGGCACATGCTCAGTCTCAACATTGGCTAATAGCCCTGTTCCTCCAAACTATAATTTCGATGGTAACGCTTGTGGAGATATAAGTAGTTCTGCAATGGTTAACCCGGTCATAACAATGACGGTTCAATGTGATGATCCAGACGGTGACAATGTACTAAACCTTCCTTACTGTACAAGTTGGAATCAAAACTCAGGTGAAAACATATCATGTTCAGTCCCAGGAGATGCGATTCCAGGCGCTCCATCGAAATGTAACTGTCAAGACGGTTTTGAACTTCCAATCGTAGTTCCTTTTGAAGCTAAAATTGAGGTTAAAAAAACCTTATCACCAACCGATGATCCAGGAAGATTTAATTTGCAAGTTAATGGATCGGATGAAGTAAGCTGTGTTGGAAATAATGGAACAACTGGCCAAGTGACAGTTGGAGCAGGGACAAGCTCAAGTCCTGGCGCAACTCACTCAGTCGGAGAAACGGCTTGTACAAGTCCAGCCACGGATCTATCAGACTATAATTCTTCAATCATCTGTGTTGATAGAGGACTATCAACTTTTGATGGTGGAGCCGCTTTGACACAAAGCGGAACCGGACCATTAAATGTTGACGTTGATAAAGACGATGACATAGTATGTACAATCACAAACACACAAAAACAGGGAACTTTGATAGTTAAAAAGGTGGTAGTAAATGATAATGGTGGGACAAAAACTGCCTCCGATTTTACATTTTCAGTCAATGGTGATACTGCAGTTGCATTTGAAGCTGATGGGCAAAATGATTTAACGGTTGATTCTGGAAATTATACAGTCATAGAACCAGCGGTATCAGGCTATGTAACGACTTATGACAATTGTACTGACGTCGCAGTCTCGCCTGGTGGAAGTGCAACCTGCACAATCACAAATGACGATATTCAACCAATGCTTACTGTCACTAAAGTAGTTATTAATGACAACGGTGGAACTGCAAGTGATTCAGCTTGGACTCTTACTGCGACCGGTACTTTGGTATCACCAACTAATTTAAGTGGAACAACCCCAGTTGATAGTGACAGTACTTTTAAAGCTGATACTTATACTCTAGCTGAAACTGGCGGACCAATAGGTTATACCGCTTCATCATGGGTCTGTGTCGGTGGAACTCAAAATGGAGATGAGATAACCGTAAATATTGGCGATGATATCACTTGTACAATCACAAATGATGACCAAACAGGAAGATTGGTTGTAAAAAAGATCCTCGTAAATGATGATGGTGGGAACAAAGATTTTGAGGATTTTTCTTACAAAGTAAATGGCGGATCTTCGGTACTTTTTGACACTGACGGTCAAAATGAGTCAACTGTTGATTCAGGCAACTATACCATAGTTGAAGATCCAGAAACTGGATATGCTACTACTTATGATAATTGTGATAGTGTTTTTGTGCCTAATGGTGGATCAGCCACTTGTACAATCACAAATGATGACATTGCTCCAACTTTGAAGCTGGTTAAATTAGTAACTACTGATAATGGCGGTTCTGCAGTCGCTCATGATTGGACATTGACCGCATCAGGAAGCGCCGGATTTTCCGATTTTGGAGATGCATCAACTTTTCACGAAGTACTTGCAAATGAGTCATATGTTCTTTCTGAATCAACAGTCCCTGGTTATGAAGCTGGAAGTTGGGATTGTACCAATGCCGGTCTTCAGGGAAATGTTGTCTTACTTGGGTTAGATGAGCAAGTTACATGCACAATCACAAATGACGATATTCAACCAATGCTTACTGTCACTAAAGTAGTTATTAATGACAACGGTGGAACAAAAGTAGTTTCTGATTTCCCATTATTTGTAGATTCAACTAGTGTGACATCGGGAGTTCAAAATGGTTTTAATGCTGGTAATTATGTCATAAGCGAAACTGGCTTGGACGGATATTCTGAATCAATCTCAGGTGACTGCGACGCTCAAGGGAATGTCACTTTAGGATTAGGAGACACAAAGTCATGTACAATCACAAATGATGATGACAGACCTTCTCTAACCCTTAACAAAGTAGTTGTTAACAACAACGGTGGGACAACTGATGAAAGTGCCTGGACATTAACTGCAACTGGTACAGGAGATACTCCAACTAATCTATCAGGTCAAGGAGCATCAGGTTCAGCCGATGTTGTCTCTGGAACCTCCTTTAAAGCCGATACCTATACCTTAGATGAATCTGGTCCTTTAAATTACACAGAGTCCTCATGGAGCTGTGTTAAAAACGGAGGAGATCCAGTTACAGGTTCAACAATCACGCTTAGCCTAGGTGATTCAGCTGTCTGTACAATCACAAATGATGATGACGCACCGACTCTGACACTGGTAAAAGAAGTTGTTGGTGGAACAAGTGTTGCTTCTGACTGGACTCTTACCGCAACAGGTGCAACGGGATTTAGTGGATTTGGACCAACTGTCAATAATGGTGACTCGTTTGATTCGGGATCTTATGATCTTTCTGAATCCGGACCATCAGATTATACCGCTAGTGATTGGGTGTGCGTAGGTGGGAATCAGACAGATGGAGACACAGTAGAGATTAGTCTTGGAGAAGATGTAACCTGTACAATAACAAATACTCGCGATACAGGTGCTTTAGAAGTAAATAAACAAATTGATTCTGATGGAGACGGAATATTTGAAGGTGGTAATACTGAAGCTAATAGCTTAGGTTTTGTTTGGGGGTTAGATAGTCAAACTCCAGCTCGGGCAATGGGTTCTACCGCATCGTCTTTAGACACAGGCTCGTATGATGTTGATGAAAACAATGATGTAGCAAATTATCATTTTGTGGGATGGTTTTATAATGATAGTGATTATTCTTGTGAAGAACCTGAAGAGACGGAGTTGCCAGCTTCAGTCAATGTATTCAAAGACACAACAACCTCAATAACTCTATGCAATGCCCGTGATATCGGAATAATTACCGTTGACAAAATTACTGATCCAAGCGAGGCTCCAGATGAGTTTACTATTAACCTAAATCAAGGTTTAGCTGGGGATCCAACTCTAATAAAAAGCTCGGTATTAGCAGATCAAACAACACCTGATTCATATGCTATTCCAACGGGTGAGTACTGGTTTGAAGAACTTGTAAAAACAGGTTGGGATCTTACAGATGCTAATTGTGTTGTCAATGAAGATATAGAAAATAATTTTGATCCAAGAGCGGACTCTTTCAATCTAACAACAGATACTAATCTTGATTGTACATTTACCAATACTCAAAGAGGAAAAATAATTGTTACAAAATATCAAGATAACGATGGAGACGGCATAAAGGATGAAGATGAGGCTACTCTTGAGGGATGGGACATGCACTTAAGTCAGGGCGAGGGCTTTAGTGCAAATGAAACTACAGATACTCTAGGAAATGCCACCTTTAACAATCTTCTAATTGGATCATATGTACTAAGTGAACAGGAACGAGAAGGGTGGTCTCTAACAAATATTAGCTGTTTATCTGATGAGAGTCGCGGTTTAGACACAAGTAATGAACATTCAGTGACTGTAGCAGCCGGTGAAAATATAACCTGTGAAATTGGTAACCTGCCGGATAACTCAGAGCTTCAGATTTCAAAATCAAATGACGGAGTAGATAAATCACCCGGTGGGACTGTTATCTACACAATTAAAATAAAAGCTTTAAATAATAAAGTATTGGGTGTTAAAGTCAAGGATTTGCTTCCAAAAGGTTTTAGTTTCCAAAATGTCATTTCCATAATTCGAAATGGAGTTGATGATATTACCGCTTTAGTTGGCGATCCCCTTTATGCCTCTCCTGGAACGTATAATTTAGGAGACATGGACGCTGACGATGAAGTAATCATTAAATACCAAACTAAAATCGACGGCTCACAGGAATTTGGACTTTATAAAGATGCGGCTTGGGCAGTCGGGACAAGCGAAACAGATAGTCGAGTTTTGGCACTAGCTCAACCCGAAGGATTTGTGTCAACTAATTTTGTGGGAACTGGGGTACGAGTCAATGGAAATCTAACTGAAAGTGGAAATGTAGATGTAGAAGGCGAAGTACTCGGTGCCTCAACTTACTTACCAGCAACAGGTGCTAATTCATTCTGGATCTATTTTGGATCAATTATGGCCTTCTTAGGGATATTAATAATTGCAGGAGCTTTTATGATAAGAAAAACAAAGATATTATTAACGACATTGTTAGTTGGTGGCTTAGTTACTTGGTTAGTTGGCTCAAGTCCAGTGATGGCTTCTGATCTTACAATCAGACTTTCTGAGCCAAAGACACCTACAAAAATAAATAACTTTAAAATTGACTTTGTTACACTTGATCTGTCAGAATCGGGCAACCCAATCACTGTAAAATGTTTTTATAAGAAAAATTTGGCAGATGCTTGGACTCAATATGGATCAGATATTGCGGTCACAGCCCCTGGGAACAGTGGTAGCTGTCAAGAAGTATCATCTTTTGTAAACACTAGTGGTTCAACTTATTATTTCAAGTCTACTGCTTCAAATGGAGTAGTGTCAGATGACTCTGAAACTCAAGGATTAGTATCGGTCGGTTATGATGATCGCGATCCAACAGTCCCAACTAACTATAAAAAAGAAAAAATCAGCTCTTGTCAATATAAAGTAACCTTCAAGACTGCAGATGATGGTATGACTTCACGAGTTGAAGTTTATAGATCTGAAACAACTTCAATTGTGCTTGATGGATCAACCCGGGTTGGAGATATCACAATCGCCCCAAATACCGAAGGATCATTCACAGAATCAGTACCTGACTGTAATAAGACTTATTACTACATAATCCGAGCCTTTAATGTGGCTGGAAATGCGTCAGGGCCAATAGGTGATAGTGTGACCGTTGTTTCGGGCACAACTACTACCACAGAACAGGGAGCAATCTCGGTCTCGGTCGGTACTTTGGCCGGCGAGACAGGCGGATCAGTGCTTGGAGAGGGGACTGCCGAAGGCGAGATTAAGGGCGAGGCCTCAGGATCAGGAAAACCAGAAGTAATCAATGTAAAAGGCTCAATGACTCAAAAAGTAGTTGACTTTGTCACCAAAAAGAAAAAACTAACTCTCCTTATAGTTGCACTTGTAGCCGCTTTCGGGTACGCTGTATATTATGTCTTCAAAAAGAGAAAAGACAAGATTGTCTAAAGAAAATCGCTTTTTCAAGCCACTTTTAATTGCAGGGGTTGCTATGGTCTTTGTTTCTTTTGTAATTTTAAGTTTAACTTTTTATCGCGTCCTATTCGAGGAAACGAGATACTCCCTAAAAAAATTCCAGCGTAATGTTACAGTGATAAAGCTGGTTGACCGGGAGTTTGGGATCGTCATACCCAAGATCTCAGCTAATGCAAGAGTAATTAGCAATGTTGACCCATTTGACTCTAAAAAATATCAAGTCGCACTAACCAAAGGAGTAGCTCACGCATTAGGCTCAGGCTACCCAGGAAATGCCGGAAATACCTTCATTTTTGCCCATTCCAGCCGCGATTGGTACACAGCTAACCAGTATAACTCCGTTTTCTATTTGCTCTATAAACTTGAAAAAGGGGATAAGATTGAGATGTACTACAAAAATAAAAGATATATTTATGAAGTTACCGTTAAAAAATTTGTGGAAGCTAGTGAAGTTTCATATCTAAATTCTTTTGCGACTGAAAATACCTCGATTTTGACCCTTATGACTTGTTGGCCTCCAGGCACGACTTTAAAAAGACTGATAATTCAGGCAAGAATTTCGGATACAAATTAATATAGTTTTTTTTAAAAAGTTATAGGATTTTTTAAGTACTACTTACCTTCGCAGTTTCAGCTGCTTGGCAATGATGGGCTAATCCAAGGCAACCTACACAATAACCCGATGAAATTCTTCCTAAATAGCACGTAATCCAAGTACCCTCGGGAATTGGACAACTTTTCATACCAGTATCAACCTCAGTTGATGTGGCGCCGTCACGGGATTCAAGTATTAGAGATTCAGTACCTCCAGATCCAGGTTTTCTAGTACGCTTTTGTGCAACTTTCACTGTTTCCATCTTCAAATTATATCAGTTTATATTGATTTGACAATATATTATTTATTTTCCTACAAAAAGAAGGGCATTGGGGAGAGCGCGGCCGGGGCCGGCCTTATAGCCACCAGACCATAGGGCAGTCGATCCACCATTGTCAAGGTTTAGCGCGTTTTGGATGCCCATAGTCTTGATTACGTGGGCGGCTTCAGCAACGGTCGCATTAAAGACAACTCCAATATAGGCAGTTGACCCTGAGGCGCCAACGAAGCTACGATTTCCCTTACTTCCTCTCTTTGGTTCACCATCTCCGTTAAATACAATATTTCCGCCTGATACAAGGAGCGGTTGCATAGCAAGTACGGCATCGACGCTTGTGTCTCTTCCCCATTCAAGCGATTGGGCGACGAATCGGGCAGAATTGCCAGTGAAAATGACGGCGGGGACAGTACTATAGACGTTATTGTCAGAGTTAAAGTACTTTTTATTTTTATTCATGGCTAAAGTGTCATAAGAATTCTTTTTATCAGAACAGGATGGGTAATCAGCTGGACAAAAATATGAGCCATTAATGCCAGCGAAAGCTCCTGAGCGAGATACATAGTCACCAAGGCTTAAAACTGGGCAATCATTCTTACAATCTTCATCAGAAGCAGTGTCGACAATTACACGGGTAGAATTAAGGTCGGCAGCAACTATTCCAACCAAGAAGTCGCCAACATCGGACTTTACGACCTGACTTGAGTATCCGGCGCCAGGAGGGGTATTATTTTCCGGGACATTGGCAGGTATTTGAAATGAAGCTAGAATTTTTTGCTTTTCAGCCGTTATTTCCCTCTCAAAAGTTATTAAGTCAGCCTCGGCGGATGAGTAATTCCGCTTTGAAAGGAGAGTGAGAATATCGGCGTAAGCTGAATCGAATTTCTCCGTCTTTTTAGTAATTACTTTTAGGTCAAGAAGTTTTTCATAGGCAATAGAATTTAGAGTTTTTTCAGTTTTGGCTTTAATTTGATTAAGCGAAGAGATCTCGGAAGAAGTTTTCTTGTAATAAGAAAAGCCGACGTAACAAGCTGAACCTATCAATACCAGAGTAATGAGCATTCTAACAGCAAGTAATACTTTTTGTTGCGTCTTTTTAGGCATAAATTCAGTTTAACAGATTGCTTATTACTTTGGTTTAAATTTAATCTTTTCATATTCTATTTAAGAGGTTTTTTAAAGACCCAATTAGTATCTCTTTATAAGAATTTTGATTATTATCAAGAGTTTCATAGATTTTGATTTTTTCATCGATTATTTCAAAATAAATCAATTTCTCATCAAAATTTGTATTTTTGTCTTTAAGTTTTAAAAATTTACTTTGTTCCTTCAAAAATTCACTTTTTATGCGATTTATATCTTTTTCTAAATTCTTTGCATTATTTTCAAAAACAATCATTTTTGAATAAATATTCTCCAATTTCTCAAGTCCGGTAAAATCCCCAATTTTCACTAATTCTTTATTAATTGCATAAAATAAATGTTTATGATCTTTTACATTAGTTTTGTGAATTTTACCAATGTTTTTAATAATTTGAGTATTTTTTTTGTAATTATATGATTTCAAATATAAAACAAGTTCATTGATAAGTTTACCAGGATCTGATTTATCAACAAAATATTTAAATGGATTTATACTATCGAAGTATATTTTATATGAGTCAGTCTGGAGCGACGGAATTAAGCTGTTGATTTCTCCATAAATCGTATTCCAAGAATCATTATTTTGTCCAACTTGGCCAATTACAACTTCGTAATACCCATTATATATCCCGATGACTTTTAACTTATATTCACCCGACCCTGCATTTGGAATATATATTATGCCGTCGGATTCCTTAAATACCCTATTATCATATTCAACTTCTATTTTGCCAGGAGACTTAATTAAAAATATAATTGAGGGCGTTATGACGGTTCCTGACCCTTCAACTATTTGGTCATCATGAAAGACAATCCCAAGCCCATTTAATATTTCTTTTATGCCAAAAGTTTTATATATTAATTCTCCGTGGCTTAAATTCAGTTTTCGGACATTTTGAAGTGAAGCGCTTTCGGAAAGGACGGTATAATCACCTATGTCGTGATATTCAGAGATAGGGCGTCCGTCGGGATAATTTCCTAAAACTTTATCAAGCATGTTTTGAGGCATGACAGTAAAACCTTTTAGTGTATTGCCTCTTTCGCCAACGATTGACTGAATATTAGAGGAATTTGAATTCGCGTACTTGAGGAGTGTTAAATTTTTTATATTCATATCATTTACGTTTATTAGTTCTCCTTGGCTTTTGAGAAAATCATATGTTGGGAAAAGATCAATTAATATAGGAAATAATCTATATAACAACTGCTTATCAGACTCAAGATTTTTCCTATTGAGATTCAGTAAGAGTTTTGCCGAAAGCCAAAGGGAATTATCAGATTTTTCTAATTCCCCCGCCTCAACTAGTTTGTACATTGCGGCGACTCCTTTATGAGGTGATCCGACTGTTATTATTTTTTCGATATTATTAGGGTTAAATTCTTGGTCGTAAATTCGTGCAATTAGACCACCTAGGGAATGACCGACAATATTAAATTGTTGATTGTTAATTGATAATTGTTGAATATAATTGTTGAGATCATTAATAAGTTGTGATAAAGGTTTTCTCCAATCATAGGCAAAAATAAACAAATCTTTATTGATTTGATATCCTAAATTTTCGTATGTTTTAATGAGGCCTTCGTACTCTTTTACAAACGTAGCTATTTTCCAAGCGCTTCGGGGAACAATTTGATTATGTAATAGTGCTTCTTTATTCCATGAAGCTAAGAATCCTGGTAAGAGAACGATTGGAATTCGGTCGACGGGACTTGGAGTAGCGGTTGGAAATAAAGTAATAGTTGGGGTAATTATGATAGGTAAAGTCGGAATAATGGTAGGAGTCGGAGTATATGTTGGTGAAGGCGCCGATGTAGGTGAAATTTCAGAGTTAAAAGCAAGATTTAGGTGCCATATATTGTCGCTTCCTAGTCCTGTGTAATACAGCAGTTGCTGGTCTCCATTATTTATAATTGAAGGAAAAATTATATGTCTTTGATCGTAAGTAGTCGACTTAGTGACGATGTAACCTAGGTTATTAAATATCGAATCACAAGTTAAAGGAAGTGTGGCTGCGAGCTTTTGGATCCCTGTCGAATTTGATTGGTGGGCATAGATATTTATGTTAGTAGCGTCAATATCTATAAATGCACCGTCTAAGCCAGTTAATACAAAATTCGGGCATTTTTGCCAATCTCCAAAATGATCTGAGTGTGCGAGATAAGTGCTAAACCCATTATTTCCCCAACTTCCATAAAATAAAAAATAATGACCATTAATTCTTCTTATAAAAGGTGCAAAGTGACCATGGTTTTCATTTAGGTTATTTATATTCGGGTCAAGAAGTAGCTGAGGTGGATCGCAGATAAATTCATCGTTGCAATTTATTGAATATATCTTGTAAAAGTCTACCGATTCCCTTTGTGCGTATAAAATTTTTGTCTCAGCTCCATCAATAAATAAACGTGGGTTAGATATATCTTTATCGCTTGCAATGATTTCTTTAATTAATTTAAAGGAAAAACCATCAATGGATTCGATTAAAACAAGTGAATATCTATCTGTTGGAGCTTTTTTAGCCGTAAGAATACCACGATAAATATTTCCGTCTTTATAAATATGCGCCTGAAGGAGCGATTGATAACCAAAATCATAGGTGATGGGAAGAGGATTGCCCGGAAATTTTATATATTCAAAAGCAAATATATTTTTAGTTACAAAGAAACAAGTAATTATAAGTAAATAACGAATGATTTTTTTCACTTTAAAGACTTTATAGGCTTTATAAACTTACTTGTCTATGGACTATTTGCTACAAAGCGTGGGTTTCGGAGCTATTGGAAGCCTAATATTTGCTGATATACACCATGCTTTTATAAAGCTAAACCATAATGCAAAACCAGTAATGTTTTGAATTATTTTAATGTAACCAGGGAAAATGTCAGTATTTGGAAAAGCAACCCATGCAATGTAATGCGAGAGTAGGTAAATTGTTGATTGAATAATAATGGACAAGGAAAGCTTAGAATTTGTGATTATTAAAAATGGAATAATCCATGATAAATATTGGATTGAAAATCCGGATGTAAAGGAAAAAAAGAACAAAAAAGAAATTAAGAATTTTTGGAATATATTTTTATTATTATATTTTAGAATAAATAGGGTAAAACCTATTATAAATGCTAAGGTTATTATTTTTTGAACAATAAAGCGACGAGTAAAAAACGATAAAAATTGGGTAACTCCCCATATTCCATATAACCCTTGATACTTAACCACCGTTAAAATAATTCGATTAATCGAAGTGTGGAATAAAAAAGAATAGATAATGATAGAAATAACGGGGAAAAAGAATATAAATAGAATATTAATTTTTTTCCTGAGGTATTTAAAGAAAATAAACATAAATAATATTGGCCACGTTTTTGTAAGAATCGAAAACGAATAAACAAATATAGAAAATAATTCTCGCTTAGTTTTCATTAAAAATATGGATAAAAGCAAAAAAAATATAGGCATAGAATCAAACTGACCATGAAAACTTGTGACG
>LBQC01000003.1:0-17206 GCA_000990565.1 Candidatus Roizmanbacteria bacterium GW2011_GWA2_35_19
ATCTTAACAAGGAGTGACGTAATTGTGATTGCATCAGTTTCTTGTATCTATAACATCGGATCGCCAATTGAATACGGAAAATTTATTTTATCGGTTCAGGAAGGTATGAAAATTAAGGCAAAGGAAATTACCATGAGATTGATCGAGCTTCAATATGAAAGATCCGAGTTTGAATTCAAAAGAGGCACCTTCAGAGTTCGTGGGAATAGAATCGATATCTATCCCGCTTACGATGACATAGGGTTTAGCCTAACAATTGAAAATGACAAATTAGTAAAAATTAACCACTTCGAACCTATATCTGGAAAACTTGTGATACACCCCCGGGGTGTGACTAAGGGGAGCGGTCTAATAATTTATCCTGCCAAACATTATTTGATGGACAAAAAAGTTTTTAAAACTGCAGAGCAACAAATTCGAGATGATTTAAAGTCGGAGTCTGACGCTTTAAAAAAACGGGGAAAAATTATTGAAGCTGAGAGATTAATTCGAAAAGTGAACTATGATCTTGAAATGATTGCAGAAGTTGGGTATGTAAATGGTATTGAGAATTATTCTCGATATTTTGACGGGAGGGCACCAGGCGGCGCCCCCTATTCATTACTTGATTACTTCAAGCAGACTTATGGAAATGACTGGCTTTTATTTATAGATGAGTCACATATGACCGTACCCCAAATCAGAGGGATGTATAACGGTGATCATTCAAGAAAAGGGACACTGATCGACTTTGGGTTTCGTCTTAAAGCCGCTTTTGATAATCGACCGCTGAAATTTGAAGAATTTTATCCTGTTCCATCAAAAATTATTTATGTATCGGCGACGCCGGATGAATGGGAAATAGAAAGATCAAAGATCAAAGATCAAAGATCAAAGAAAATATTAGGAATAGTAGAACAATTGATTAGGCCTACGGGGTTAATTGATCCCGAAATTATAATAAAGCCGGCTAAGGGTGAAATTCCAGACTTAATAAAAGAGATTGAAATAAGAGCCAAAAGAAATGAAAAAATCTTAGTGACGACCTTAACTAAAAAAACAGCTGAGGATTTGTCAGTATATTTGAAAGAAAAAAAAATAAGAGCTTCATATCTTCACTCAGACGTTAAGACGCTTGAAAGAAGTGATATTTTAGACAATTTAAGAAAAGGCGAGTTTGATGTATTGATTGGAGTTAATCTTCTTCGAGAAGGATTGGACCTGCCTGAGGTATCACTTGTTGCGATCCTTGATGCTGACCGTGAAGGATTTCTTCGTTCGTATACTTCATTAATTCAAACAATGGGTCGGGCGGCGCGCCACATCACCGGCCAAGTAATTATATACGCTGATGTGATGACAAAGTCGATAGTGAAAGCTGTTGAAGAAATCAAAAGAAGGCGGCTATATCAATCCAAATATAATAAAAAGCACAACATAACTCCAAAAACCATCTCAAAACCTATAAGAGAAAGAATTGCAGAATTTACAGAAGATGATGAAATTAGAATATCAAAGGGCAAAAGAACAATCAAACTTAAGGAAATCAATCTAAATGGATTGACGCCTTATGATAAAAAGAAGTTAATTAAGAAACTGGAGCTTGAGATGAAAAGACAAGCAGAAAATCTTAATTTTGAAAAAGCAATTGAGATAAGAGAGAAGATAAGAGAGTTAAACAGCTAATAAATATTACAAATATTACGAATAATCAAATCAACAAATAAATAATTAAACCTTTTTATTTTTGATTTGTAATATTTGTCATATTTGATTATTTGCATATTTATTTAAAGTATGGATTATATTAAAGTCCGTGGAGCTCGCCAACATAACTTAAAAAATGTAAGTGTAGACATCCCAAAAAATAAATTTGTCGTCATGACCGGAATTTCTGGATCCGGGAAATCTTCTTTGGCTTTCGACACAATTTATGCTGAGGGACAACGCCGGTATGTTGAGTCATTATCTGCCTATGCCCGACAGTTTTTAGGAGTAATGGATAAACCAGATGTTGATTCAATTGAGGGTTTATCACCATCTATCTCAATCGATCAAAAGACAGTCTCTCATAATCCCCGGTCGACAGTCGGGACGATTACCGAGATTTATGATTTTCTCAGATTATTATATGCGCGAGTTGGACATCCTCATTGTCCAAATTGTACTCGTGAAATCAGCAAGATGTCGCTTGACGAAATAGTCAACAAAATTTTTGAAAAAATAACTAAAAAAATTACTGAGGATAAAATAAAACCGCACGAATTTTCAATACTGTCCCCCGTAGTTCGCGCAAAAAAAGGAGAGTTTAAAGACCTTTTTGATAATTTAAGAGCAAAAGGATTTAAGAAAATAAAATTAGATGGCAAAGATATTACATTAGATGAAGATATAAATTTAATGAAAACTAACAAGCATACAATCGAAGTATATATTGACCAAGTAATTTCAAATTATAAAGAATTAAAAAACGAAGTATTTAAATCCAACTTAAAATCAAGATTAAATACAGCAATTGAGCAGTCGCTTAATCTATCAGAAGGACTTGTGATATTAAAAACTCATGAAGAAAATGATCATCTCTATTCTGAGAAATTTTCATGCCCCGTATGTAATATCTCTCTACCTGAAATTGAGCCTCGGACATTTTCTTTCAATTCTCCAATTGGTGCGTGCGGTAGTTGCCGCGGAATCGGGACGATCCACTCAGTAGATAAAAATTTAATCCTAAATAAAAACCTTTCAATTTTAGAAGGAGGGATTCTCCCATTTAACAAGTTGTTTTTTCATGAGACTTGGTACGTACGATTATTAAAAAAAGCCGTTGAGGAAGAAGGAATCAATCTCAATAAACAGATAAAAGAATTAACAAATGATGAAATAAAAATCATTTTATACGGAACGGGAAAAGTATATAAAGTGCCTGGACTTAATCGATATGGAAAGGAAACGGTTATTTTTGAAAAATTTGATGGGGTGATACCCGAACTTGAGAGGAGATACTACAACGCAAGTGGTGATTGGGCCGCCACCGAGATTCAAAAATATATGCGCGAGGAATTATGCCCAACCTGTAAAGGAGCAAAACTTAAAAAAGAAGTTTTGGCCGTCACACTCGACGGAAAAAATATTTCTGAACTTTCAAATTTATCGATAGTTACGTTAGCCTCATATTTTGTTGACAAACTGCCGGCTCTTTTATCATCCTATGAAGGACAAATTGCAAAACCTATATTAAAAGAAATTCTTACAAGATTAAAGTTTTTAAACAATGTCGGACTGTCCTATTTGACAATTGCTCGGGTTGCAAAAACTTTATCTGGCGGAGAACTTCAGCGAATTAGATTGGCTTCCCAAATAGGGACAGGATTAACGGGAGTGCTTTATGTACTTGATGAGCCATCAATCGGTCTTCACCCAAAAGATGTCTCGGCGTTAATTAAAAGTCTTTCTGATCTTCAAAATCTTGGCAACACTTTGATTGTCGTTGAGCACGACAGGGAGACAATTGAAAATGCAGAATATATTATTGAGCTTGGTCCTCGCGCTGGAAAAAACGGAGGAAAAATAACATTCGCTGGGACTCTCCCTGAAATGAAAAAATCAAAAGAATCACTTACTGGTAAATTTTTACGTGGAGACAAGACAATTGAAGAAAGTAAAAAGGATCTAATAAAAATGCAAGGAGAATTAATCTTAAAAGGTGCAAAGCAATTTAACTTAAAAAAAATCGATATTTCTTTTCCACTAGGAAATCTTATTGCCGTAACTGGAGTTTCGGGATCGGGTAAATCAACTCTTATAGTTGAGACTCTTTATCCAGCCCTCAAATATTATTTAGATGGTTTTTATAAAGACACGATTGGCGAGTTTAGCAGATTTGAGGGATATCAGTACGTCGATCGGGTAAATCTTGTTGATCAGTCACCAATTGGAAGAACGCCTAGATCAAATCCTGCAACCTATGTTGGGATGTTTGATGAAATCAGAGAGATCTTCGCCGAGACTCAAGACGCTCGGGAGCGAGGTTTTCAAAAGGGGAGATTTTCTTTTAACGTCAAGGGCGGGAGATGTGAAAAATGTCAAGGGGCTGGAGTCATAAAAATAGAAATGCAATTTTTAGCTGATATTTATGTAACCTGCGATGTCTGTGAAGGACACCGATATAATAAAGAAACCCTTGAAGTTAAGTACAAGGGAAAAAATATTTTTGAAGTTCTTAAAATGACAATCGACGAAGCCATATTATTTTTTCAAAATCATTTTAAAATATTTTCAAAATTAGATTTTATGCAAAAAACTGGTCTCGGATATCTTGAATTGGGCCAGCCGGCTCCAACTTTGTCAGGCGGTGAGGCACAAAGATTAAAATTGTCTTCGGGAAATACAGTAATAGTAATTGAACATAACTTAGATATCATAAAAAATTGCCAGTATATTATAGATCTGGGACCTGATGGTGGAGAAAAGGGAGGTAATCTAGTGTACCAAGGCCACCTTCAAGGTATACTTAAGATAAATAAGTCGTATACAGGACAATATCTGAATAAAATAATAAATAACAAATAACAAAATGTTTTGCTATTTATTATTAAAAATTGATTTGTTATTGGTTATTTGATATTTAATATTAGATTAATGGTTAATAAAATACGCAATTTAATACTGATTTTTTTCTTACATTTATTTTTCCTTACGGCCTTTCCAGTTTATGCGGCTGACTTTAAGACTGATTATCAGATCGAATACCATCTTACCGAGTCTAAAGAAAATCTTAATTCAAGGGTTAGTTTTTTTATAAAAATCACTAATTTAAAAAGTGATATTTATGTCGACAAATTTGCAATAAGTTTTCCAAAATCATTTTTTATCTCTGATTTAAGCGCATCTGACGACAGTGGATCTATTGATCCAAAGATAACGAACGATGACAAAAAAACAAAAATTGAAATGGAATTTAATGAGCCACACATAGGTCGAGATACTATTAATGTTATACGACTAAGTTTTGATCAAGCAAATTTATTTAAAATAAATGGCAATGTCTGGGAAGTAATGCTTCCAATTATCGAAAATAAAGATAATAGTTCATATCGAGTCGTTGTTAATCTGCCTGAGACGACTGACAAAAAAATTTCAATTTCAAAGCCCAAACCCGACTCAATATCAGGTAATCAAATAGTCTGGAATAATCCAACGACCAAGACGATTTATGCAGTTTTTGGTGACAGTCAATATTACAAGACTAATCTCACATATAATCTTAAAAATACTGGCCTGACACCAGGGTTTATTGAGATAGCTCTTCCGCCCGATACTACCTATCAAAAAATTTACCTAAATAATATTAGTGAAAAACCAGTTAAGGTAAAGCGAGATGAAGATGGTAATTATATGGCGACGTATTTATTAAAACCTCTTGAAAATAAAACAGTTATGGCGAATTTGGTAATTGAAATATTCCCAAACCCGAGAGATGAAATGTTGGAGCATAATCGCAACATGTTTAATCTCCAGAAAAAGTATCTACTAAATCAGCAAAAATATTGGGAGATAAAAAATCCACAAAAGACGGATAATTACAAAACCATTCAAGAGATATACGCATACGTGGTATCTTCATTAAGTTATTCATATGAGCGGGTTAATAGCGAAAGTGTAAGACTCGGTGCTGATAAAATATTAACTGTTCCCGATCTAGCAGTATGTATGGAATTTACAGATTTATTTGTGGCGATGTCAAGAGATAAGGGTATATATGCACGCGAGATTGAAGGATATGGAGTTTCCTCAGATCCACAGCTTAGACCATTATCACTTTCATCAGACGTCCTTCATGCTTGGCCTGAGTATTACGACACCGAAAAACAAATCTGGAGATCGGTCGATCCCACTTGGGAGAATACTTCAGGCATTGATTATTTTAATTCATTTGATTTAAACCATATCGTATTTGCAATTCATGGAAAGAAATCTGATTATCCATATCCGGCGGGAATGTATAAAATCGAAAACTCAAAAGATATAACTGTTGAGCCTGTTACAAAAAGACCTGACGAAAAAATTGAAATTTCGATTGAAGATATTCAAATCGCAACCTCTCTTACTGATAACAAGACTCATCTAGCTAAATTCTCAGTAAAAAACTTAAGCAATGTGTATGTAAGGGAAGTTCCCGTTGAAGTAAAACTGCCGGGGGTAAATTTATCGCCGTCGTCTGTGAAAATAGAATCGCTTGCTCCATATGAGAGTAAAGAAGTTAACCTAGAGTTAAAAATTGATAAGAATAAAAAAATAAATAAAACAGATTTTCAAATAATAGTTTTTGGCAAGAAGCTATTTGAGCAACAGATAAAAATAGTGTCTCCAATAAATGAAAACATCCTTAAAATTGGTGGCTTTTTGATTTTTATTATTTTTGTTTATTCATTGTTTAAAAATCGTCGTAAATAATCGTGATCACTAAAAAACAGATCGTACCTCTTCCATCTACTTTTGGCGTCTATCTATTTAAAAAAGATAATGAAGTACTTTACGTCGGCAAATCAAACAACATCAAAGCAAGAGTTAAATCTCATTTAGAAAATGCGAAACTTGATAGAAAAGAATATTTAATAGTAAGTCAGTCAACGACAGTTGAGACGGTAACTACCGAAAGCGAATTTAAGGCCCTCATACTTGAAGCTGAGTTAATAAAAAAATACCTACCTAAATATAATGTTATATGGCGAGATAATAAGAGTTATTTATACATTAAGATAACAATTAAGGAGAACTTTCCTAAAATTTATCTTAGTCGGAAAGAACATGACCCAAAGTCGCTATACTTTGGACCATTTGGATCATATAAGACCGCCTCCGAGCTACTTTCTGATGTAAGACACATAATTCCATTTTGTACTCAAAGGAATCTTGATAAAAGATCATGTTTTTACTCAAAAATTGGACTTTGCGACCCATGCCCCAACACAACTCTTGATATAAAAGATAAGCGAACTTATAAAAAAAATATTAATAAAGTTATAAAAATTTTTAATGGACATGTTGAAATTATTATTCGCGATTTTTACAAACAATTACGGAAATTCACTAAAGACAAAAAATTTGAAGAAGCAATTATAATACGCAATAAAATAATTCGACTAGAAAGATTACTACATTTCTCTTTAAGTAGACAAGAAACATCAAATATAGAATCGCATACAAAAACTAATGAATTGCAGGAATTGCTAAAATCGTTCTTTCCGGAATTGAAAAATCTTTTAAGGATTGAGGCTTATGATATAAGCAATCTGGGAGATAGTCAGATTGTTGCATCAATGGTGGTTGCGACCGATGGATATATCGACAAAAGCCAGTATCGTAAATTCAAAATAAAAAATAAATCAAGCTTGAGTGATTTTGATAGATTGAGGGAAGTAATTACTAGACGGTTTAAACAAGATTGGAAACACCCTGACCTCATTGTGATAGATGGTGGAAGGCCTCAAGTCTTGACGACAATGATTCTCCTTAACAAGATTGATATAAAAATACCAATTATAGGAATTGCTAAGAATCCCGATAGATTAGTAGTTGGGACGCCTGACATGATAACTATTAAACCCGAGTTAAACAATCAGGGGTTTAACTTAGTGCGCCTGCTTCGTGATGAATCTCACCGTTTTGCCCGCAAATATCATCTGTTTTTAAGAGAAAAGGATTTTTTGATATAATTAACCAAATGAAAAAGATTTTTAGGATGATTATTTTCTCTGCAGTCGCGATCTTTTTGACTAGTCAATGGAATAAGGGATTTATAATCAAACTTGATTGGACAGTTTATTTGAAAGCATCATTATTGATTGCCTTCATTTACTACCTAATAGTTCCTTTCAGTAAATTAATTTTATTACCTTTAAATATTTTAACCATGGGGTTAATGTCTCTGGTTGTATATTGTCTGTTATTCTATTTTCTAGCGAACTATTTTTCACTTATTGAAATCAAAAATAGCACATTTATGGCTTATAATTTAACAAAAACTGCTAATATATTTATTTCAGCAATATCGGTATCAACCATTATTAATTTATTAGAACGAATTTTATGAAAAACTTTCTGTTAGTGCTAAATATACTGCTTTCGGTTTTTATTGTTGTTTTTATCTTGATCCAAGGCAAAGGGGCGGGACTCGGATCGGCTTGGGGTGGTGGGGGAGAGATGTTTCAGACACGGCGCGGAATGGAAAAAGTTATTCTGTGGATGACGACTATTTTTATAGTCGTATTTTTTGCAATCTCCCTGATTAATCTTTTTGTAAAATAACCATTTTATGGCTCTTAAAAAGCAAGTGGTTCGGTATTATTATTGGCTAGTTCTTGAGTTTTTTAAAAAAAACAGTCGCTCAATCATCATTAGTTTTTTTGTCAGTTTTTTTGGAATAATTGGTTTTTTATCGGTCTCACCATATATAAAGATTGCCGCAACAAAAACGGAGATAGTTGGATTAATTGGGAATTATGATTTAAATAACCCGCCTGAAGAAGTCATTAATAAAATATCAAATGGGTTGGTGACTGTAACTGAGAAAGGGGAAATCATACCTGTTATTGCCAACTCATGGGAGATGCTATCTGACGGACGAGAGTACAGATTTCATCTAAAAGAAAATCTCCTTTGGGGTAACGGAAAAAAATTCATTGCTTCAGATATACGGTATCAGTTTAAAGATGTAGAGGTAAAAATTGTTGATGATAAAACCGTTACCTTTTTTCTCAAAAAACCTTTGGCGATTTTCCCGACTTACTTAAACAAACCGCTTGTTAAATTTCCGCTTCTTGGAGTTGCTGGTTACTATAAAGTTGGTAAAACCAAAATAGAATATGGATATATAAAAGAGCTTGATTTAGTCCCTAACACAAAAAATTTAACTCCCCTGAAATACAAATTTTATAATAATGAATTGCAGTTAATAAATGCTTATAAGAAGGGTGAAGTTAATAAAATAACCTTGACTAAAAAATCAATTGCAGACACTTTTTCTACATGGCGAAATACTAAAGTTGAAAAAAAAGTTGATCACTCAAGACTACTTACGATTTTTATTAACGGGAAAGATAAAATTCTCGCAGAAAAAGATATAAAGGAAGCAATTGCCATGTCAATAAATTATGAAAAGCTATCTGAATTTGGTGAAAAGGCAAAGGGTCCGATACCACCTAATTCCTGGGCGTATAATCCAGACCTCAAAGAATATATTTATGATCAAGAAAATTCATCTAAAATTGTTAAGAAATTAATTACCGCCAGCGAATCAGCAAATCTAAATTTTGTTACCTCTTATGATTATTATGATGTCGCCGATGAGATCGCCTCCGGACTTGATGCAATCGGACTTAAGAATGATTTAAATGTCGTCTCCTTTGATAGTCCGAATACTTTTGATTTATTTCTGGCATTTTGGAAGGTGCCGATTGACCCTGACCAATATTATTTCTGGCATTCAACCCAAAGCGAGGGCAATATAGGAAGCTATAAAAATGTAAAAATCGACAAGCTACTTGAAGATGGAAGAAATACGATTAATATCGAAGAAAGGGGAAAAACATATGCCGACTTTCAAAAGGTGATCCAAGACGATCCTCCCGCGATTTTTCTTTATTACCCTTACATTTATACAATCAAAAGAAAATAGTATAATATCAATGTTAAATTTCAAATGACAAATCCACAAATGAGTGATAAATTACAAATTTTTTAATATTTAAACATTTATTATTTGATATTCAATTGTTATTTGTTATTTGTGATTTGTAATTTATGATAGTCGGGGTGGCGAAATGGTATACGCGCTAGCTTGAGGGGCTAGTGGTCGCAAGACTGTGGAGGTTCAAGTCCTCTCCCCGACACTAAGTCACCCTAAGGGTGACTAGGCACAGATATCCTCATACACCCTCAGGGTGTCCACTTCATTCTAATATCGAATCCTTGATTTCTTTTAATTTTCTTTGATAATCGACTTGGTTTTCATGAAATTTTATAAATTTTTCTTTAGTTTTAAAATGGTTCATTATCAATTCGGTATTAATAAACATATTCATATTATTATTTAAGTACCATGAGTACGAGCTAAAAAGATAATTAGCCAATTGATCGAATTCAATAATATAAGAAGTAACGTGATTTATATGAATATAACGGACAACATGAATTAACGCTTCTTCACTAGTAATAATTTTTGATTTAAAACTATGAAGAAATAGCGAGCCTTCCCTCTTATTAATTAAATTAAAAGATTTTGAATAACTGTTTTGAAAATTACTTACGAATTTCATAATTCCATCATCTTGCATTTGTTTCACAAGGAAATGATAGTGGTTAGGCATAAAAGAAAAAGCGTAAAAATCTACAAGAGGCGTGGTTAAATGAATTTTGCTTAAGTAGTTTCGTTGAACGAGCTTAGGTAATAAATAGAATTTTGATAATCTGAGTCTTTGATTAAACCGATAATAACTTGCTAAAACGAGCGCTCTTTTTAAATAATTAAAATCACTAAAAATGGACGTATCAGCAATAGACTTGTTATATAAATGATAAATTTCTCCTGTTTCCAATCTAGGGCGATGGTTAGTCATATATACACCCTAAGGGTGTATGTGTTGAAAGTCAATGGACTATATGCTACAAAACAGTCACTTTGGCTTATGTTATAAATCTAAAACTCACGATATACCACCAATACTAAAAATTAAATATTTGACCTGGACACCCTTAGGGTGTCTTAGGTTTTGGGAATGGAGATTTATGCCAATTCCTTAGATATCCAATTAGAAGCTTTTTTGTTAAGCTTATCGATTTTTGTTAACACCAAAGTATAAGTGTCATAGCTATGCGCTTTCTTTAGCTCTTTGTCTATTTTTTCAAAATTATTTTCAACAGAATCCATTATTAACAAAACCTCGCTTGCTTTTTCAATTTTATTTTTCCAAAGATAGGAAGAGTTAGTTAAGACTTGCTTGATACAAGTTACCAACTTTTTATCTAATAAAATTTGACTGATTTTTTCTGCTTCAGCCTTATCGCTGCAAGTTAAAAATAAAAGGCAAGGCTTCATATAAATTATTTTAACAAATTAAATTCATTGGATTAACTAATGTTTTGGTAGCCTATACTCTAGGGTGTTAAGGATTTTACCTGAGGGCATTGTTTCTTTGTAAGAACGACCTTTAATTCCTCCGAATGACTTTATCAATTTTATGCTAGCTTTGTTATTTTTATCAACAGGGTATCGCAAATATTTGTAATTTAAGTATTCTTGAGACCATTTAATTAGTGTGCTAACTGCTTCTTTGCCATAACCATTTCCATGGGCAGATTTTTTAATCCAGATTCCCAATTCTGGAGTAGGGGTTTTGCATCGAGTTATTGTCCCGATTCCTAAAAATTCGTCGGTTTTATTATTTGTAATTCTGAGGGCTATGTCTTCTCCCAGCTTAATTTTTCTATACCTTTTTTTCACCGCTTTTTCGACATCCTCTAATTTCTCGAAAGGTTCCCAATTCATAAATGTAGTAATATCTTTATCAAATTCTTTAAATATATCTTTAGAATAGTTTGGAGTATTTATGACCAACTTTAATCGATCGGTTTTAATACTTATTTTTGTATAATCCATGACTATATTATATACACCCTAAGGGTGTCTTAGGTTTGATTAATTTGTATAATACACTATGCTGAGAAATATCTTTGTATTTCATGGAACTGCTGGAAATCCAAAAGAAAATTGGTTTCCTTGGTTAAAGCAAGAGTTAGAAAAAAAGGTCATAAAGTTTTTATACCGAAATTTCCTACTCCTAAAGGAGAATCTTTGGAGTCTTGGTTAAAAATTTTAAATAACTATAAAGAATACATTAACAAAGACACGGTCATTATTGGGCATAGCAAGGGTGGCCTTTTTCTATTAAGATTATTAGAAAGATTAAATCATCCAATTTATGCATCTTTCCTTGTATCAGCGTCGATTGGTATAAGACCATACAAATTTTACGAATTAAATCACAAGTTCGCGCATGGTTATGATTTTGATTGGAAGCTTATAAAAGCTAATTCAAATATTTTTTTTGCGTACCATTCAAATAATGATCCCTATACTTGTCTCGATAATGGAAAAACTATAGCTAAGAATTTAGATATTAATCTTATCTTGATTCCAAATGCGGGACACTTTAATGAGAAAAGCGGTTATTTAAAATTCGAAAAACTTCTACAAGATATAGAAAAATTATAAATTATTTATTATTATAGGGATAATATGAACAAGTTAATTTCAACTAACCCGGCTCGGAATTACGAAAAAATTGGGGAAGTTAATATCTCTTCACTGACTGAAATAAATGAAAAAGTTGAAAAAGCCAATGAAGCGAAGCAATTATGGAAAGAATTGGGCATTAAAAACCGCATAAAAAAATTAACTCCGCTTTACCAGATTGTCGAAAAGAGAAAAAAAGAAATAGCCTTATTAATTACAAAAGAAATTGGAAAACCTATAAAAGAAGCAATTGAAGATATTAATTGGGATTTGACATATTTTAAATGGTATTTGGAGAATAGTGAAAAATACTTAGGTGAAGAAGTGACTCATAAAGAGGGGAATTCTATTCATAAAGTTGTATATGAGCCAATTGGTAGCGTTGCTTCGATTGTTCCTTGGAATTTTCCTTTCGGAAACTTTCTTTGGGGAGTTATACCTAATTTAATTGCAGGAAATACTCTTGTTTTTAAACATTCGGAAGAATGTCCTTTAACAGGAAAACTATTAGAAAAATTAATGAATGAACTAGATTTGCCAGAAGGAGTTTTTTCTGAAGTATATGGAGACGGTAAAATCGGCGAACAGTTAGTAAATCAAAATATTGACCTTATTTGGTTTACAGGAAGTTCTGGAGTTGGAAAAAAATTGTATGAAATTGCGGGTAGTAAATTTATCAAGGCGATATTGGAATTAGGCGGCTCAAACCCGGCGGTAATTTTTGAAGATACGGATATTAATACCATTAAAGACAAGCTTTATTACAAAAGGTTCTTGAATTGTGGGCAAGTTTGCGATGCAGTGAAGAGGCTGATAGTACACGAATCAATTTTAGACGAAACTATTAAGATATTAAAAAATTTAGTAGAACAAAAAAAAGTCGGTGATCCTGAAAGCGAAAGCACTCAAATAGGAAGTCTTGTAGCAAAAAGGCAACTTGAATTACTTGAATCACAAGTAAAAGATGCTATCCAAAAAGGGGCAAAAATCGCCTGTGGAGGTAAAAGACCGGACGAGTTAAAAGGGGCTTATTATTTACCAACAATATTAACTAATGTAACTCAAAATATGAGGGTCTGGAATGAAGAAGTATTTGGACCAGTTTTATCAGTTATTTCATTCAAAACTGAAGAAGAAGCAATAAACCTTGCCAATGATTCAAGGTATGGCCTTGGTGCTGAGGTTTACTCTAAAGATGAAAAAAGAGCACTTCGTGTTGCCTCTAAAGTAGAAGCTGGAACTATAAATATTAATAAGGGAAATCACTGGTTACCATGTAACCCCTTTGGTGGCTACAAGGATTCTGGAATAGGACGCGAGCATGGCAAGTGGGGGCTGCGTGAACTTTGTCAAATAAAAAATATTGCCATCGGTTAATATCCTCTTCACTTATAACTCATTATTCTATAAAATGAATTTATGAGCTTAACTGAGCTATCTTATTGGTTTCGAAAATTTCTACCGTTTGGTGTTTTATTTTGTCTAATTTCTTTAATCATTTTCTATTCTTTCAAACTTTATTTCATTTATCTTGAAGCCAATAAACCTGTAATTTTATATACTGATCCAATTTTTGGGAAAATTGATCGTCCGGTCATACCCCATGCAACGGCAAGCGGAGGACTTCAATTCGTACTTGACACAGTTGAAGGAACACCAGTGACTGCGACTGAGGCAGCAAAAGTTTACTTCATGCCTAATGCAACGACTAAATTTGGATATAGAGAAAAAATATATTTAATTGCAAAAAGTTTTGGCTTTGATACTAATAAGATTAAACATAAGCTAACCGATAAAATTGCAGAATTTGATGCAGAGGGAAAAAAACTAACGATTGATGTAAGTAATTTTAATTTTAAGTATGAGAGCGACATTAAAACAAATACCTTTATCACAGGCTCAGTTAATATTTCAAAAAAAGAAATAGAAAATAAAGCAATCAACTTTTTAAAGTTAATTGGGAGATATCCGGAGGAATTATCGAAAGCAATTGCAACGCCGAAATTTTTTAGTAGTCAAAATTATGTAATTATGACTTTTAATGGAAGTGAGCCGAAAGTGATACGAGCCCAAATTTCTTTTTTTGAGAAGTCAGATGCGCAGTTTGGAGTCTATCCTTTAAAGACGGGGGATGAGGCCTGGGCAGAATTACAAAAAGGCGGGGGAATGATTATAGCGGGTCAAGAACATATAAAGAAAGTTACAATAAAAAAAATGGGACTATATTATCTTGACCCCGACGTCTACCAGACCTATCTTCAACCGGTCTATGTATTTATAGGAGATGATGACTTTGTCGCTTATGTACCGGCTATTAAAAATGACTTTCTAACAGAATAAGAGAAATAAATCCTAAGCACGAATAACCAAATAAATCCTAAGCACGAATAACCAAATAAATCCTAAATTCTAAACACTAAATAGTTTAAAATTTATGACTTAGAATTTGTTTGGAACTTCGAATTTAGAATTTCGGATTTATGTATTCAACATTTTCTTCTATCCACCCGACCACGTTTCTTGTGTCTATAAATCTGTCAAGGCTTTTAAGGATAACGATGATAAATTGATGATTATTTTTTTTATAAAATGAAACTAAGTTTTCACCAGCCGCCTCAGTATAGCCGGTCTTAAGCCCTCCAAGTCCCGCAATTTCTCCAAGAAGTTTATTGACATTAGTTAGTTTATGAAAATATTTGAAGTCAACGTCCGAAATTGTAATTTCTTTAATTGATACAATCTTTGAAAGGTAAGGGTTTTTTAATAGTTCTCGGGCGGCAAGCGCCATGTCAAAGGGAGTTGAGTATTGACCGGCTTCGTCCAATCCAGCCGGGTTTCTAAAATTTGAATTTTTCATTGAGAGACTGTTAGCCTTTTTTTTAATTAAAGTCATAAATTTTTCCGTGCCGACTTCGTTGCTGAATGCATAGGCGGCGTCATTTCCTGACTGGATCAGAAGCCCATACAGTAAATTTTCAACGGTAATTTTTTCGCCTTCAAGTAATCCCATTACCTGGCCATCAACCCCGATATTTTTTACTTTAATTATTTGTTCAGGTTTAAATAGATCGACAACGACTAGGGCTGTTAAAATTTTCGTGGTTGATGCCGGCAAAAATCTCATATCTTTATTTCTTTCAAATATCGGGGTGAATGATGGTAGGTCGGCTATATATACACCTTCTGCCGAAATTAGCGGGTAAAATGTTGGATTTTTTAGATAGGGGATTGGGTTTACTTTGATTTCATTTGCGGCTTCTTTTTTTTCAAATACCGATCGATTGTAAGCAAAGATATGGAAGTAATACGAATCGCCTGGATAGAATAAAAACAGGAGAGTAAAGAAAGTAAAGAGAAAGTAGAATTTTAAGCGCATAATAAATAATTTCAAAACTCAAATCTTAAATGTCAAATATACATCTTGAAATATTAAATCTTATTAATTTAAGATAAAAAGATTTTTAGATTTAAGATGTAGTTTTGAGCTTTGACATTTGAGATTATCGTATTTTAATTCCCAATTCTTTCAGTTTCTCTTCTTTTACTGCGGATGGGGCTTTCATGATCGCCGTCCTGCCTCCCGAAGTCATCGGCATCGGGATAACCTCGCGGAGATTTTTTTCACCTGTTATACATGTCAAAAGTCGATCAATCCCCGGAGCAATCCCACCATGCGGTGGAGCGCCATAACCCAAAGCTTCAATCATATGACCAAACTTAAGATCAATTTCATCAGGTGTAAGCCCCATTATCTCAAAGACTGATTTAAGTCCCTTCGGGGTGTGATTTCTTATACTTCCACCACCGACTTCATAGCCATTGCAGACTAAGTCATATTGACTGGTCAAAATGCTGCTAATGTTTTTTTTGTTTAAGAGATCGTCCATAAACTCTGGGAGTGGGGCAGAGAACGGATTGTGGGTGAAAGTCCAGCCACCGTCGACTGTCTTTTCAAAAAACGGAAAGTCAATTACCCAAGCAAATGCTTGGGTGCCGTTTTTTTTGTCTTCACCAGATCGAAGATCAAATTTATCGGCTCCATATTTTTTAATTGCTTCATTATAAGTAAATACAGGAAAAGGCTTTTGCTTGATTGGAGCTTTTAACTTTTCATAAATATCAATTATCATTCCCTCAATCAAATTCATTACATCTTCACGCTCAACAAAGCTCATCTCAAGATCAAGTTGAGTGAATTCACCATATGCTCGATCGGCTCTTGGATCTTCATCGCGGAAGCATCGGGCAATCTGAAAATACCGCTCGACCCCTCCGACCATTAGTAATTGCTTGTATTGCTGAGGTGACTGGGGTAGAGCATAGAATTTGCCAGGTTGAAGACGTGAGGGGACGATGAAGTCACGAGCCCCCTCGGGAGTGGTCTCTGATAGTATTGGCGTTTCGATTTCTAAAAATTCTTTACTAAAAAGATATTGGCGGATTAAGTCTATGAATTTACTACGAAGAGCGAGATTTTTATACATTCGAGGGCGGCGGATATCAAGATACCGGTACCTTAACCTAACTTCCTCATCAATTTCATACCCATCGGTATTGACAGGGAGGGGGATAGGATTGGTTTTATTCAAAACCCTCATTTCCTTAACTTCTATTTCGACTGCTCCGGTCTTTATTTTAGGATTCACTAATTTTTCCGGCCTTTTTTTTACCAATCCTTTGAGCCAGATGACATCTTCCTCGGATAAAGCTTTAAATTCTTCCCCGCCAACGACTTGGACTGTGCCGGTCCGATCACGAAGATCAATAAACACTATCTTTTTATGGTCACGCTTTGAATCCACCCAGCCATACAGCTCGACAGTCTCATCAATTTTGTTAATAGTTTGTTCAACGAATAAGTTTTTCACAATTCAACAATTGTAATATTTTTTTATCTATTTAACAAGAAGCTAAAAAACTAACGCATTTTTTGTA
>LBQC01000003.1:17250-59590 GCA_000990565.1 Candidatus Roizmanbacteria bacterium GW2011_GWA2_35_19
GTAACGGCCTTTGGCCTGGATTTCTCGCTAACGCTCGAAATGACGATGGTGTTTTTGTTTTTAAATAATTAAAGCCTTTTAGGCTTGAAATTTCATACCAGCACCTTTGGTGGTAGTTGATTGTCTAAACATGAAGGTAAATACTTATCAACTCATTACTCATCTTAATCTCTTTATTGAGGTTAGGACGCGGTGTGGTTGATAGACTTAATTGTAAATTAACCACCCCGCAACAGCGGGGCTTTTTAATTATATGGAAAAAAAAGACCCTAATTATTGTCATGATCCTGAATTACGGAGCGCAGCCAAATCATTAGGTGTGTTTGGTTGGGCGCTTCACACAGCATTATCTATAGGAGAAGGAGCATATAACAGTCTTGATAAAGCGTTTGATTTTCTAGCTAGACAGGCAGAAAAGAGAAGACAAAATAAATTAAATCAACCAAAGAAACGATTAAGTAAAAGAGAAAAAAAAGAAATTTTAAGAAGGCACGGACAGTAGTTTTCCAATTAGCTTTTCATTTCCATTCCATCTATTTATTTCTAGATTGTAGATGATCTTAATCTCACTTCCCCGAGATAGGTCTTTAAATTTATCGGCTTGGTTGAAGGCGAGGAATTCAATAGAGGTTTGGTTATGGGTTAATTGGTTATTTGGATCACGAATAAATAATTTCAGATGTTTTTGGGTTTTGCCAAGAAGCGATGCGCCGATCAAAATTCCCTCAGAATAAAAGGTCGGCTTAGGATTTCCGATACCAAAGGGCTCAAGCGACTCTAGAGATTTAACTATCTCAATATTAATTTTTGAAATCGGTATTTTTATATCTGCCTCGATTTTTCTTTCAAGATCTTTATCTTTAATTAACTTATCCGCTAGATTGGATGCGGTCGCATTGAAACTAGAAAGTTTATCTTTTGTAATTGTAAAGCCGGAAGCAGCGGCATGACCACCGACGTCAACAAGATGCTTTTTAAGACTACGGAGAAATTCGGTAATATGAAATCCGGGGATAGAGCGGGCCGATCCTTTATAATCATCTCCACTTTTAGTAAGTACAATCGTTGGTCGGTAATACTCCTCGGCGATTTTTGAAGCAATCAAACCAATTATCCCTTCATTCCAATGATCGGAAGTAAGAATAATAATTTTTTCTTTGATTTCACCCCCGAGGTGTTTATCATATTTCGTTTTAGTCACACCTCGGGGGTGTGCTTTAGCAAGTATTTCTTTCGCTTCCTTAACTGATTTTTCGACGAGCTCTTGGCGCTCAATATTGATGTTTCCTATTTTTTGAGCTAGCTCGTAAGCTTTTTTTTCATCGTTAGTGCAAAGAAGGCGGAGGGCTTCAATTGCATGACTCAATCTTCCGATTGCATTAATCCGTGGAGCAATCATAAAACCGATTTCATATGGAGTAATTTTTTTTCCTTCTATCCCTGATTGTTTAATAATGTGTTTGATTCCGAATCTTTTAACCTTGTGGAATGCCTCAAGCCCATACTTTACGACTGAGCGGGAAGTACCGGTCAAGGGGACAAGGTCGGCGACAGTACCGATTGAAGCCAAAGCTAAGTAATCAATTTCAAAATTATGTTTTAACGCTTCGCTAGATTTCTCGCTTGTCAAACTGGCTCGAAATGACACATAAATTTCCTTTGAGAAAAAGTATGAAACGCCGGAGCCGGAAAGGGCGGGGAGATGGAAAACCGCATCAGCCTTAGGAATTTTATCTCCTTTAAGATGATGATCAGTAATAATAACCTTAATCCCTTTCTTTTTGGCATATTCAACTTCCTTTACTTTTGTTATTCCATGATCGACACTTATTATTAAAGCGGGATCAAATTGTTTTATACAATTATCAATTCCGGTCATTGAAAATCCATATCCTTCTTTTTTCCGGTCGGGGACATATGGCATGACGCGAAATCCCAAAAGATGAAGAGTTTCCCAGAGAATCGCTCCCCCTGTTATTCCATCGGCATCATAGTCGGTATAGACAACAGTCATTTGTTCGTTTTTTTTAACCTCTTTAAGTATTTTGATTACTTCGATTAATCGAAGTCGATATTTTTTGTCAAAATCAGAAAGACCTATATCAAGGGGAGATTTGGGATTCAAAAAATCATCAATGTTTTTTATTTTACGACTGGAGAGGATGAGCTTAAGTAAAGTCTTTTGATCTAAAGTATCAGCTGGTTCGACTTCACATTTGAATAATGTTTTCATTTAAGTTTGTGCTTGTCATTCTGAGCCCCGACTAAGTCGGGGCGAAGAATCTAGCGAAGCGAATTAAAACGGCCTTTGGCCTAGATCCTTCACTTCGTTCAGGATGACAAAGGTTAGATCATTCTAGCACTTTTTCCTGTTTATCAGATAGTAAATTTGTCTGATAATCTTTTTTGATTGCACTAAGCAAAGTGATCACCTGCTTTGCCTTCTCCTCAATTTTCTGACCCTCGAAAGACATCAGGATAGCCTTTATATATGCGTAAAAACTCATCGGCGAGACAGGCAGTACCATATGTGATCCAGCATAATCAAATATTTCATCAGTGCTTATTATCTCGTAATATACATTTTCAGAAGGGATATACATAAGGGCGTAGTCAACAGTTTTTTCGTCGGGAAGAATATATTTTTTGGCAATATCTGAAATATGTTTTTTTACATCGGAAACAAATAACTTCTTATAATCAATTTTTTCTTTTGGATCATCAGCTTTTAAATACTTTTTGAAATTCTCAAGCGGAAATTTAGAGTCAATCGGGATCATACCATTTGAGGTTACAATGACTGCGTCGACTTTCTCTCCATTTTTAAATGTGTATTGAAGCTTATATGAGTCTTTGGGAAAATATTGCTTCAATAAATCTTGGGCAATTACGTATGCGGCCTTATCCAACCTAGTGTTGAAAGTATTCATCTGAGTAGATAATCTCTCGTCATTTGCAGTATTTGAAGTCTTAAGCCACTCAACCAATTCACTTGAAATTTTACTCTTTTCCTCAAGGCGGTTTAGCCAAAAGCGAATTATCATCAACGTAACTATAAAAAAAGAAATAGCAACAATTAAGGTAAGAGTCATGAAGATATTATACTTAGAAAATTGATCTAATTAACCTAATTATTCTAATTGATCTAAATAAAACCCAATGACTAATTGGGATTTGGAAATTTTTTGGTTAATTACTTGCTTGCGCAAGCAAGGGTCAATTAGAAATTAGTAATTTTATATGAGTCCGCCGTTTTTGAAGATTTTTGGTTTAAGCCAATCGGAAGGACTTTTTTGCTCAAACCCCTGTTGAGAGGGTTGCTTTTCCTGTTCAACTTTTTCAATCGGGGTGATAGGTTGTGATTCAATCGCTCCCGAAAAACTCATTTTCGGCGCCTGAGCTTGAGGCCTATTCTGTGAAAGTACCCGTTGATTGACTACGGGTGGGGCAGGCTTTTTAATAATTTTTTTTATTGCGCCGTGTCTTAACAAAGTGGCTATATTTTCGAAAGTGTCAGCATTTACAGAATATGAAGTGAAGTTATTAGTTGATGCAGCGATCCCTGAGTAGAGATTGGTCGCCATATCTTTATCTATTTCGATTTTAAGATCTTCTAAAATTGAAAGAATTAGCTCTGAAACTGATGAAATAGTCTTATTAACAAAGTTTACTGTCCCAAAAAATGCATTAGTTAGATGTCTATCGATATTAATTATATCGTGACCGGTGAATTGATGCTGATTTTCTGTATAAATTGTTCCAAGACTATTTAAAGTAGGCGAGTCTACAACAATGATAAAGTCTACTGTTCCGCCGGTATATGAGTAATTTACCGCCTGAGGATCGAGTTTTGAAAACCCAGGTCGCGGGGTGATTACAAGATTAAAGTTTTCACCTTGGATATTGTAATCAACCTTGTCAATTGAGCCGTCTGAATATGGAAATGAGATCATTAAGCTATCTCCTCCTGCCCCAATATTATTTTGGATTTTGTCAGCGGCAGTCATATCGGACACCGGCTTAGATGAGGAAGCAATGGATACATTTTTACCCATTTTAGTCAAACCTAAATAGAGTGAAGTTGAAGCGGCGATTGCATCAGTTGTTGGATTGTTTGGAAGTACAATTACCCCAGACACGCCTTTGTTTAGAACTTCATGAATTCGAGCCAATGTATTGTGGTTGTTATCCATAATTCTATAGGATAGATTTTACCATATCACCTATAGTAATGTCAAGTGGTGGAGAAAAGAGCATTCCGGCCTCTGACCCTTTTTTGACTTCTGAGATTTCCTTTGCCCTTATTTTGAGCGAAATTAGCTTCGTCTTTCCATATGGCTTTTCGTTTCTAAAGACCTCAATGGAATCGCCTAGATTGATTTTTCCCTTAGTAATTTTGACGCCATATATAGTTTCCTTTTCAATTATAAATGTTGCAAGAACCTTGGCCTCACCTTTAAGGTTTTTTTCTTTTTCCTCTTTTTCTTTCAGTAAATCGGCAACTTCGATTAGTTCATCGAGGAGTTCATAAATTATATTATAGGTTTTAATAATAACCTTTTCCTGCTTAGCTAAATTGCGAGCTTCAGAGGAGGGAACTGTTGCAAATCCAATAATAATAGACTTGGTCGTTTTAGCCAAAAATATATCTGATTTATTAATTTCTCCAACGGCGTCAAGGACAAGATCGACGTTTTTATTTTTTGAAAGTGATAGTTTAATTGCCTCAAGACTTCCATTGGAATCAGCCTTAATTATCAGAGATAATTTTTTTTCTAGAGACGGCATTTTAAGCATATCTTCGAGATTAATCATTTTAAGCGTCGAGTTTGAAGCCTCAGGCCCTTTACTTACTACTTCAATTTTTTTATCTGTAACTATTGCTCCAACCTCAGGCATACCTTCAAATCCGCTCATTTCAAAAGGCATAGAAGGAATGACTCGGGGGATATCAAGGCCTAAATCATTAAATAGCGATCTTACCTTGATTTTTTTATCTTGACAGTATAAAACATCACCAACTTTTATAGAGCCATCTTTAATTATTAGGGATGGCATAATACCACGACGATCTTTTTTAGTTTCAATAATAAAAGCTTGAGGTGAATTTGATTCTTCGTATTCAAGTTTTAAATCAGAAACTATGAAAAGAATAGTTTCAAGAAGCTCTTTTATCCCTTTTCCGGTCTTAGCAGAAACTTCAGCGACTGGCACATTTCCACCTTTACTTTCAACTTGCACCTCATGCTTTAACAAGTCATTTTTTACCTTTTCGACATTTGTTTCGGGCAAGTCTATTTTATTAATAACGACGATAAAGGGAATACTGGCTGCTTTTATGTGTGATATGGATTCAATAGTCTGTGGCATTAAGGAGTCTTTTCCGTCTATAAGTAAAAGAGCGATATCGGCGATGTTGGCACCCCTTGCTCTTAGGCGTGAAAAAGCCTCATGCCCTGGGGTATCTATAAATGTGATTTTATTAGTTTTATATTCTTTAAAGTCGGTGGTTATTTCATATGCTCCAATCTTCTGGGTGATTCCGCCGTGTTCTTTCGAAGCAATACTGCTTTTACGGATATAGTCAAGTAGGGTAGTCTTACCATGGTCAACGTGACCTAAGATTGTTACAATTGGGGGACGGGTTTTCATATAATTAGCATATTATAAATCATTTGACGGTGGCTAATAGAGGATAGGTGATAGGTATAGAAGATTGAAAATAGAGGATAGAAAATCCACCTTCAAACCTCTATCCTCAATAAACTATCATCCACGGTCTATTTACTATCGTCTACATTTTCTGTTACTTTGTTTTCAGAAGCGATTACAGGCGCAACTACAGCTTCAACTGTTTTCTCTGATTCTTTGGATTTAGTTTGGACTATATCTATTTCAAACTCTGTCAATCTTGAGGCTAGGTTAACATTTATTCCTCCTCGACCTATGGCAAGAGGAGCCTCTTTTTCATCAACTGTTACTTTCGCCCGCTTTGTTTTCTCGTCTATCTCGACTTCCGTAATTTTAGCCGGAGATAAAGCCGCAATTAAAAAAAGTTTTTGATCAGCATTCCACTGGATAATATCAATTTTTTCCTGGCCACCAAGTTCATCAGTCACAGTCTGAACACGTACTCCTTTTTGTCCTACGCAAGCCCCAACTGGATCAACTCCACCAGTTGTTGTTGTCACCGCAATCTTTGATCTCTCTCCAGGCTCGCGGACGACTTTTTTTATTTCAACAGTGTTATTTGAGATTTCAGGAACTTCTCGCTTAAAAAGTTCCTCAATTAACCGAGGGTCAGCTCTTGAAATAATAATCCTAGGGTTTCCAAACTTATCTTGAGAAATTTCCTTTAAATAGACGAGTATATTATCATTAACTTGATATTGCTCGTTTCTGATCTGCTCTTCTTTAGGAAGGATGGCTTCGGTTTTTCCGATATCAACATAAGCGTTAAACCCGTCATATCTAATTACTCTACCCTTAAGAAGCGAGCCAATTTGAGATTGATAGTGGACTGCAACGGTCTTTTTTTCTGCCTCTCTTATTTTTTGCAAAATTACTTGTTTAGCTGTTTGGGCGGCGATTCTGCCAAATCCAGGAGGCGTGATATCAACTTCATTTTTTAGTATTTTAGTTTCTCCAGTTTCTTTACTGACTTTTGCGGTCAGCTCTGATTCCATTTCTTTAGGATATTCTCTTTTGTAGGCAGCAACGATCGCTGCTTCAATCGAAGATAGGACGTCTTCAGGCGAAATTCCTCTCTCAGTTGCCACCTGATTTAAAGCTAATAAAAACTCAGTTTTTATGATTGTCATAAGGTTAATTTTAACACAACTTTACTTTTTTGATTGAGCCTTGTCTCCCGGGTTTTCAGCCTTAGTATCAGCCGGTTTAGCATCAGCCGGTTTCTCGGAAGCTTTTTCGGCACCTTCGCCTTCTACTTCCTTTTCCGTCTCAGTTAGAACTTCGGTTGCGGCGGCTGTCGTGTCCGGAGTGACGCTCTCTTCCTTATGAGCAATTACTGAGATAACAACCTTGTCAACAGGAGTTTTAAATTCATAAGAATCAGATTTTATAAGATCAGACACTTTAATTTCTTGGCCGAGCTCTTTAATTGCAGAAATATCTACCTCAATCGCTTGTGGGATATCGCTTGGTAACGCCTCAACAAGCAAGGTCTTAGATTGGGTCAATAGCACCCCGCCAAGTTGTGAAACGGCAAGCGATACTCCAACCACCAAAACTGGGACTTCAGTTATCACCTTCTTTGTTAAATCGATTTTTCTGAAATCTGCGTGCAAGACATTATCTTTTACAGGATGTCTTTGTAGGTATTTAATGAGAGTGGGTATCTCGGATTTATCTAATTTCAGGTGCACAACTCCAGTTTCACGGGCTATTTTGTAAGTCTTGATAAAGTCTTTCAAGTTCACGCTTATCGAGGTAGATTTAAAATCAGGCCCGTAAACGTTTGCTGGAAGGATTCCACTTTTCCTCAATTGATTTAATTTTTTACCGAAAACATCCCTTTTTGCGACCTCAAGAGTAAGTTTTTTCATGGTTTTTCTTTTATCAACTCAACTAAAAATATTTTATCCGTTGATAAATTGGTATTATAAATCATTTCCCTATCTTTAACAACAGGAGAAAAATTCTGATTCACAACGTATGTATCAGCAGATGTTTTCAGCACCAAAACAAAGTCAGAGTTAGATGCGCCGATCTGTTTTTGGATCACAAATTGATACATTTGCTGACCAGGTAAAATTTTTTCCTTTAAGAAATATTCAATCTTAATTTCAACAGATTTTTTTGGGGCTACTTCAAAAAAGAATCCAACCGTTTTATACCGATCATTTGCTTGATTGATTTCCTCAACTAATATGCCATCTCTAGTTACTTGATTGACAACTGCCTCTTTTGGGATAAGAACCTGAAAGTAATTTCGATAGTACCCGGCCGGAAAAATCTCGTCTGGGGAGCTGTTTTTGTACTGAATCGAAAGAAGATGGTGAATCGTGCCATTCTCTTTAATATTAGTTTTTAGGGATAGGTCTCGGCTTATAAAATAATTAGCCTTATTAGCACCAACATTTGTATCATACGGAAAAAGGTAATCTATAATACAATTTTTGGTGGCGATAGTACACTTAGGTTCAATGACGCGTCCTGACCAATATGAAGAATCAATGAATGATTGAAATATTTGATCATCAAAATATACAACAATTTGCTTTTCATCAAGAGATTTTTTCAGGCCAATCCCAAATTTTTTTAAAGAAAAATCATCCATATTTATATAAAGCTGATTAATTAAAGCAGTAAGGAAAGTTTTCTTTTGGGTAGAGCCGGGGAAAAATTTTTTTTCTACGTGAAGCTGCGTCTTTAAATAAAAATTTTGACTATTTATATATTCCCTATAATCTGGAAGATAGATGCTACCAAAGGCTTCAAGCAAATTTTCAATTGCGGAAGTTGTGACCAAGATGCCGCCACTAATTTCGGTTAGATTAATTTCTTTTTCAAGAAATATTAATGCCTTTCGGTAATTATCTAAAAAATCAGGAGAATAATTTGAATCTCTTAAAAACCAATGGGGGACTCCTAAATATTTTCTTAATGGTGCTGGAGGTTCTATGTGAGCAATTAATTGGCCGTCGGCATCATATACATCATGTACCTCTATTTTTGAAATAGAATAATTACCTATTGTTACTATTCCAAAAGATCCCAAAAATCCTCCACCCGGCCGAAGCTCGCGATTATTAGCAAAAAAGATTAAGTATTTTCTCTGAACTGGATCCTTGATAATTCTTATTAAATACTTAAACATTTTATTCAACTTTGAAATTATGTCTTGGGATTGGATCATGTCTTGTTTTGTTTTTTTTGAAATAAAAAAGTTTTTTGGAATTTTTTGACTAATTAACTTCATGTTTTCATCGACTGTGTTTAAACTTACTTCGAGTCTGTTGATACGCATATCAAGATCACGATGGTCGATAGCACTTTTTTCTTGTTTAAAAATCAACGTTTGAATTTCTTTACCATTAATTATTGCGTCATTCGCCTCTCTGATTATTAAATGGGTACGAGTGCTAAGATCAATTAAATTATCTGGGTATAAAGCCAGCCCAAAAAGTAGAAAAACCGGTCGAGAATAGGCGTAAAGTCCCTTTGAAAGTGCTAGAGAATTTTCACTTTTTTGTAAATATTCGTTCGCGTTTATTTCCTCGGCGGTTTTTAAGGAATTAAATGACTTCATTGTGTAAAAACCAGAGTATATAAGTGGGGGTATAAAAGATAGATAAAAAATAAGCAAAGAAATTAAAAAGGTCAAAATAATATGTTTTTTTGTAAAATATCTGCTCATTTTAGATAAAAAAACAGTTTTCTCAACATGTGGTTTATGAGCTTTTCCGTTGTCAAGATAAAGGTTAATTTCTTTTGTTTCTGAAAAAGTAAACCAGAGAATCTTATCTAAATCAGCCTCGCTTATTTGAGTTCCGGAAAAGGAAATGATTTTTAAAAATTTAATATTTTTAAGGTGCTTAATCTCCTTTTTACTATTTAAAAAGATGTGAACAATCTTTTTTTTAGGATGTGAAAACTTATTTAGATTCAGGATTTTTTCATCGACAAAAAAACAATAATCGAAATTATTAAGATTTTTCGGCCTAGTTTAACTTCAACGATCTCGGTTTTCAATTCCATGAGTTAATTGTATAAAATTTTGTTACCTTCCACAGATAAATCAGATTGTAATATTGTAAAATGTAACGTATATGTCAAATAAGCAGGTATTGACTTACAGAAAAACAAACGCGGAATTTTATTTAGGTGATAGCGAAGAAATTTTAAAGGAAATACTTTCAAATAGCGTCGACTTAATAATCACATCACCCCCATATTCTGATCAAAGAAAAGGAAGTTATGGAGGTATACATCCAGATAAATATGTAGAATGGTTTTTATCAAAGTCACAGGAATTATTAAGAGTACTAAAACCAACAGGTACATTCATACTCAATATAAAAGAAAAAGTTGTAAATGGAGAAAGACATACTTATGTTCTTGATTTAATAAAAGAGATGAAAAAGCAAGGTTGGTTATGGACAGAAGAATTTATTTGGCACAAGCGAAATTGTCATCCGGGAAAATGGCCTAATAGATTTAGAGACGCTTGGGAAAGACTACTCCAATTTAATAAGCAAAGAAAATTCAACATGTATCAAGAAGCTGTTATGATTCCGATTGGAGATTGGGCAAAAACTAGACTGAAAAATTTAAGCGAAACTGATAAAAAAAGAGATAATTCTAGAGTAGGCAGTGGATTCGGAAAAAATATCTCAAACTGGGTCGGAAAAGAAGTAGTTTATCCTTCTAATGTTCTTCATCTTGCAACTGAAAGTTCAAATAAAAGTCATAGCGCAACATTTCCACTGAGCCTACCTTCGTGGTTCATTAAATTATTTACAAAAGAGGGAGATTTAATCCTCGATCCATTTTTAGGAAGTGGTACCAGTTCAATTTCCGCTTCGTTTCTTAATAGGAATTCTGTTGGGATTGAAATTTTGTCAGAGTATTATAATATAGCAATTGAACGGTTTAAAAATGAAACTGGTAAAAAAAATCTAAATGTTTCTAAAAAATTAATTAAAGTTGAAGAAAATTTCTCTGAAAATCAATTGCCGTTTACATATGTATAATCTTAATCAAGAAGAATTACGGGTATTTATCTCCGAAAGAATTATTACTCCATTTTATGAAATTAGAATACAGAAATTAAAAGAATTAACATTTTGATTTTGTTTCGAAGAAATCTTCGTGAGATAATATTATGAAAAATAAAGCATTAATTATTCCTTATAGTGATCTAAAAATAAAAACATCATTCTTTAAAAAATTCTTTAAAGACAAGAAAACAGTTTTAGTCGGTGGATGTTTTGATATTTTACATTTTGGTCATTTAAAATTTCTGAAGAACGCTTCACTTTGTGGGAACTATTTAATAATCGTTCTTGAGTCGGACGAATTCATTAAAAAAAACAAACACAGGACTCCGGTGCATAATCAAAAGGAGAGGGCGGAAATACTCGCAAGCATCCGCGAAGTTGATATGATACTACTTTTACCAAAGTTTAATTTTGACGCAGAGTATTTTGAAATGGTTAGAAAAATTAACCCGGATTTTGTTGCCGTTACAGCAAATGACCCAAAAATTCTGTTGAAAAAAAATCAAATAGAGAAAATTGGCGGACAATTAAAAATTGTTGTTCCTGTGATAAAGGAATTCTCAACCAAAAAAATTTATGAGACTTTTCTTAGCAGTTGACTTACCAATAAAAGTTAAGGAGAGTATAAACCTTCAACTTACGCCATTAAAAAAAGAGTACCCTCAGTTTCTTTGGAATAATTTTGAAAACTATCATATTACGATACACTTTTTTGGAGAAACTCAGAACGTCAACGAAATAAAAAAAAGAATTGAAGATACGCTATTTGATCAAGAATCTTTCTACCTATATTCAGTGGGATGCGATCTTTTTATGAAAAATAGAATTACTTTATATGTGAATTTCAGAAGAGAAAAAAAGATAGAAAAACTAAGCGCGAGACTCAGGGGAAGTTTTATTAAGGACGCATCAAGTAATTTTAAATTTGTTCCTCATATAACAATCGCCCGCGCAAAAATACCATCTAAACAACAATACTTTGTTCTAAAAAAAAGGTTGGAAAAACTTGATATTGAGTCCGTGTTTGAAGTAAAAAAAATTATTTTATTTGAAAGCTTGCTAGGTGGCCATGAAACTGTCTACAAAAAAATTAAATCCTTTCCACTTATAAAAGAATAACCCCGACCAAATCGGGGTTATTAGGTATTTTATTTAAACAAAATATTATGCAGCTCCGATTCTATACATTCCGGTTCCGCATACTGGACATTTACCTTTCATTGCAGGCTTGCCATTTTTCATGGTAACTTTTTGCGCTTTATCATCCTCTCTTTTTGCTCTACATTTTACACAGTACATTGATGCCATATATTAGTTTCACCCCCCTTCTATTTAATTAATTGAGAAAAAAATAATCCGGTTTCAATAATAAGAATAAACATGATTAAGAGAATGCTTTTTTTCAAATCTCCGTAAAAATACGGGCTGACCTTGGGCAAAATCCCGCTATTTGTATTTTCTGTTTTTGTAGAGATTTCTTTTATATCTGATTTTACATCAGTAATATTTATAACTGCAGGAGTCTGCGATTTAATCATTTGCAGCTGTTTTCTATATTGTGCAATAATCTTTTCTTTTCGAGTCTTCTTAGGCATACGGTATAACTATAAAATGTCGAGGCCGAAATGTCAAATGCGCCTACATTTATAATTGACAGATTTTTTTTAAATAGTTAAAATGTAATTAATGTTAGTTAACGTAGTTTTAGTTATATTTTTTGTTTGGATTATATTTTTAACGGTGCTTTTACTAAAGCTCAGGAATCATTATTACAATCTTATTTCAAAAACTAAGAAGGAAAAGTTGGATGATATTTTAGATTTGCTTATATCAACTGATAAAAGAAATGAAACAGAAATTAACCAATTAAAGCACGACCTTGCAAATCAAATTAAAGAATCGAAATTTCACATCCAGAAAATGGGATTAGTTAGATTTAATCCATTTGATCGGATAGGTGGCGAGCAAAGTTTTGTGATTGCGCTTACAGATAGAGAAAATAATGGTATAACCTTGAATTTTATATATACTAAAGAAGGGTTAAGAGTGTATACTAAAAGGGTTAAAAAGGGTAAGGGCGACGAGTATGAGTTATCTGAAGAAGAGGTTAAAGCAATTGAAAAAGCCTCATAAATAGTTACTTATTAATAGTTTAAAAGATCAATGATGATTAATAAAAAATTAGGGTTGGCAATTACCTTTGTTGTATTTTTTTTATCAGCTTTTACATCTTTTGCGTTATTTAAAAAAGATGGAAGTATAAATATCCTATCTCCACTTTCAAATTATAGACCACCAAAATTAAATGGTAACGGGGCTCAAGTAACTAATGAACCAAAAACTGAAGAGTGTCCAATTAACGGAGAACTATTAACTAAAACGCAAAAAGAAAAATGGGAAAAAAGACGGCCGCTCGGTATTATGATTGAAAACCATAAAGAAGCAAGGCCACAGTCTGGACTATCATCAGCTGATGTCGTCTTTGAAACGGTTGCGGAAGGTGGAATTACTAGATTTTTGGCAGTTTTTTATTGTAAGGACACATCAATCGTAGGACCAGTTAGATCAGCCAGGATTTACTTCATAAAACTACTAGAAGCATTTGGAAAAAACCCCTTATATGCACATGTTGGAGGAGCTAATACTCCGGGTCCAGCTGACGCCCTTGGATATATAAAGGAAATTGAGTGGTCTTCATATAATGATCTGAATCAATTCTCGGTTCCTTTCCCTTATTTTTGGAGAGATTATGACAGGCTTCCAAATCGTGCGACTGAGCACACTGTATATTCTTCGCCGTCGAAGCTTTGGCAGTACGCGGCTGATAAGCGGGAGCTAACAGAAGTTGATTCTGACAACGTAAGATGGGATAAAAGTTTTACACCTTTTAAAGTACAAGATGATGCAAAGACAGAAAGTAGGGGAGGAGTATCAAAAATAGATTTTGGTTTTTGGGATAGTTTTGCCTCAGATTTTAATGTTGTTTGGAACTATGATAAAACCACAAATTCTTATAAACGAGAAAATGGAGGCACACCACACGAGGATAAAAACACCAACAAACAATTAAGCACCAAAAATGTAATCATCATGTTTACTAAAGAATCACCAGCGAATGATGGATATGAGGGTGGGCACATTCTTTATAAGACGACTGGATCAGGCGATGCTTTAATTTTTCAAAATGGTAAAGTGATAAAAGGCAAGTGGGCACGGGAAGATGATGAATCAATGATAAAATTTGCGGATGTTAGTGGTAGTGAGGTCTCAATTGTCCGGGGCCAGGTATTTATTGAAATCCTGCCAATCGGCAATAAGGTTACTTATTAAGTTTAATTTATTAAATGCTATTACATATCATTCCCTCAAAAGCTAGAAGAAAAATTCTTGAATGGTTTTTTCATCGTCCGGGTGAGAATTTTTATTTACGTAAAATTGTTCGGGAAATTGATGAAGAAGTAAATGCAGTTTCACGGGAATTAGACATTTTAACAGATGAAAAATTACTTCTCAAAGAAAGAAGATTAAATAAAATCTACTATTCCCTAAACAAGAACTATCAATTTTATGATGAGTTTACGAGAATTTTTGCAAAGACAAATATAGTATCTTCGCTTATTACTAAGAACCTATCAAAAATTGGAAAAGTAAAATTTGTAACTCTTTCAATGAAGTTTCCTAAAAATATAATTATAAAAGAAGATGAGATATATTTACTCTTTGTTGGTATTATTGTTGTTGCTGAAGTTGAATCTATTGTTAAGGAAGGGGAGATAACTTTTGGCCGCCCGATTAATTATACGGTTATGACAGAAGATGAATTTGTTTTCCGTAAGAAAAATAACGATCCCTTTATTTGGAGATTTTTAAAGCAACCGAAGGTCATGCTAGTTGGGACCGAAGACGAACTTCTTAAATAAATATGCGAATTATAAAAACGATTTTCCTGATTTTTATATCACTTCTAGTTATTTTAATCGATCTGCCTGAGAACTATAAAATTAAGATAAACATAGCCAAAAAAAATTTTGAATACACAATAAATCCTTTATCATTAAACTTCAGTATTTTTGGAATGTTGATAAGAAAAGACTTCAAGACAAAACTCGGACTTGATCTTAAAGGAGGAAGTCATTTAGTATTTGAAGCCGATACAAAGAATATCAAGGCGGAAGATTTAACGGATGCCTTAAACTCAAGTCGTGATATTATTGAAAAAAGAGTTAATTTTTTTGGGGTATCTGAGCCAACTGTCTCAACGATTAAATCGGGATCGAAGTACAGAATAAGCGTTGATTTACCGGGAATTGATAAGGTTGACGAAGCGATTGCGCTTATTGGTAAAACGGCCCAACTAACATTTAGAGAAGAAGAAATAATAGATCCAAAAATTGCAACGACTACACCTGTACTTGATCGTTTAACTAAAGATACAGGTTTAACGGGTAAGCACATAAAAAAAGCCAATATAACTTTTGATTCTCAATCAGGGAAACCCCAGGTCGCCTTGGTTTTTAGTATTGAGGGATCAAAGATATTTGCAGAAGTTACAAAAAGAAATATCGGAAAACCAGTTGCAATCGTAGTTGATAATTTTATTGTATCAGCACCAGTTGTCCAGCAAGAAATCATTGAAGGTGATGCGGTTATTACGGGTACCTTCACTGTTGATGAAGCAAAAAAATTGGCAATCGCGATAAATTCTGGGGCATTGCCGATGACAGTTCAGCTAGTTGAGCAAAAAAATATTGGCCCCTCACTTGGAGCGCTTGAAGTCAAGAAAAGCGTATCAGCGGGAATGGTCGGCTTACTAATGGTCTTGGTATTTATGATTGGTTATTATGGCAAGCTTGGAATAATTGCATCACTTGCCTTAATAATATATGGATTAATATCGATGGCAATATTTCGTATTATTCCTGTCGTCTTAACGCTTCCAGGGGTAGCTGGATTTATACTATCGATTGGAATGGCAGTTGACTCAAATATTTTAATATTTGAGAGGGTCAAGGAAGAGCTACGAAGGGGGAGAGATTTTGAGATGGCAACCCGCTTAGGCTTCGGTCGGGCAATAGACGCAATAAAAGACGCCAACATAACAACTCTTACGGTTGCATTTATTTTATTTAACCCGCTTAATTGGGAATTCTTGCCGCAGTTTGGGATGGTGAGAGGATTTGCTTTAACACTTGCAATAGGAGTCGCAACCAGCCTATTTACTGGCATTGTAATAACAAAGAGATTAATTGATGTTTTTTATAAACAATCAAAATAATTATGGTTAACTTTTTAAAGTATAAATTTATTTATTTTCTTATTTCTTTATTTATTATTAGTGCGGGACTCTTTTCTATCGTTAAGTGGGGATATAGATATTCTATTGATTTTGTAGGTGGGACAAACATGCAATATCAACTGAGCAAAAGCGTAGACCTAAAAAAGATCAAGGAAATAATCACTTCAAATAAAATCGAGACTAATGATATTGAAATCAATAATAACGTTCTGTCTATTAAGGCCAAGGTGGTCGATGAAAAAACGGAAGTGAGTTTCAAAAAAAATCTTGAAAGCAAATTAAATGTGGAAATAATTATTTTAAGATCAGAAACGGTTGGACCAATTCTTGGCCGCGAGACAATGACAAAAACTTTTATTGCCTCGCTTCTTGCTATCGTTGGGATTCTAATATATATGAGCATTGCATTTAAAGGTTTTAATTATGCACTTTCAGCTGTACTTGCAATGATTCATGATTTTCTTGTTGTCGTAGGAAGCTACTCACTAATGTCTCATTTTTATAAAGCAGAACTTGATATAATGTTTGTCACTGCAGTTTTAACAACAATGTCTTTTTCCGTTCACGATACGATAGTAATATTTGACAAAATTAGGGAGTACTTAAAAGATGAAGGTCGGGGCAATATTGAGTATTTTGCAAATAAAGCGCTGACCGAGACCATGGTTAGATCGCTTAATAATTCGATGACAATCATATTTATGCTTTTAGCTTTAACTCTTATGGGTGGAGCAACTATTAGATTTTTTATAATAACATTGTTAATTGGGACTATTACAGGTACATATTCTTCTCCGTTTATTGCAACGCCGATCCTTGTCTGGTTAGAAAAAAAGAAACATAAAAATATCTGAGATTTGAGTTTTGTCCACCAGCTGGTGGATTGATTTTTCTTTTGTAGCATATAGTCCATTGACATTTAGTTTAATTAATATAACAATTATAACGATTATAAATTTATAACTTTTATATGAAGACAGTTAAAGATGAGGAAAAAAAGGCTGAGGTAGAAATGTGTCCAAAGTGTGGTGCTCCCCTTGGGGAAATTACAACGACCAAGACCGGCCGTAAATTACAACGTTGTTCAACCGGAAGCTGGAATCCAGAAACGAAGACCACAGATGGATGTGTCTATGTAAAATGGTTACCAGTTGAGCCAATTAAATTGGATGAAAAATGCCCGAAATGCGGCTCACCGCTCATAATGTCAGTCACTAGATTTGGTAAAAAAATGAAAAAGTGCTCAACTTCAACATGGGATCCAAAGACTAAGACAGCTGGAGGATGTGATTTTATCGAGTGGATTAAGGGGACAACAGAACCGCTTGAAGAGGATTGTCCTAAGTGTGGATCGAAGCTCGTTTTATTCACAACCGCGGCTGGAAAAAAACTGAAAAAATGCTCAACTAATCAATGGGATCCGAAGCAGAAAATAGCAATAGGTTGCGATTTTGTTGAGTGGCAAAATTCCTGACGTTTTATGAAAATAATTAGATTTCCTTTAGGCCAAATGCAGGCAAATTGTTATTTTGTGATTAATGGTAATAACTGCTTAATTGTTGATCCGGCGGATGATGCACCTTTTATTCTTGAAGAAATTCAAAGAAGAAAGCTGAATTTATTAGGACTTTTAGCAACGCACGGTCATTTTGATCATTTAATGGCAGTAGGGGAGATCCAACTTTCTTACAATATCCCTTTATATATTTTTAAGGGTGATCAATTTTTAATTGACAGATTAGAAGAAACTTCTGAATATTTTTTGGGTTATAAAACCAATATAATAAAACCTTTGAATATAAAGTTTTTCAAAGAAGGACCATTTTTAGAAAAAACATTTGGAATGAAAGTGATAAAGACCCCTGGTCATACACCCGGTGGATGTGTTTTTTATTTAGAAAAAGAAAATACTCTAATATGTGGAGATTTGCTTTTTAAAGGGGCAATTGGTAGATACGATTTCGCATATTGTAATAAAAAACATCTAAAAGAATCGCTTGCAAAAATACTAAAACTTCCTAAGGTAACAAAGGTTTTACCCGGTCATGGTGAAGAAACAATAATAGAAAATGAACAATTAGCTACAACTTTAATTATTTAATTAATTAAAGCAGTTTGTTTTAGGAGCATTTTTCTTTCATTTTCAATTTTCTTCTCAACTACAAGTTCAAATAATTTTGTAAGTATTATTCCTACTTTTGGCCCCGGCTTGATTTTTAGAATCTTCATAACATCCTCACCATTAATTTTAAGATCTTTAATTGCAAATGGTTGCTTTTGAACTTCAATAAGCCTTTTTTTAAACAACTCATTTCTCCATGATGTGGGCTTAGCGCCAGATCCAATCCTGTCACCAGTTCGTAGATCGAGCATATCCTGGAGGTAATTTTTTCCGACGCTTTTTATAAATCTTCTTATTGCCTTATCAGTCTGAAGCTCAGATACGGTAAATTGATGCTCGGCAACAAGTGTAATTAATTTATCTTTTTCTACATTTGAAAGTTTAAAGCGACTAGCAATTTCTTCGGCCTGTCTTTTTCCAACTACTTCATGATTATAAAATGTTATTTGGCCAGTAGTCTCTTCACGCCTAAAAGTACTAGCTTTTCCAATGTCATGAATTAATGTAGCAAATCTTGTAATTGGGTCTTTTGATGGGCAATTTTTTAGAGCCATTACTAGGTGAGTCCCGACATCATATACATGATGACGATTTGGACTTTTTTGCGGGATCGTAAAGCAAATATCAACTTCTGGCAATATATAACTTAGAAGTCCGGTATTTTTCAGGAATAAAACTCCTTCGGACGGAAAGTCACTTTTTAGTATTTTCAAAAATTCATCCCGAATCCGCTCCCATGAAATATTTGAAATAAGACCTGCGTTTTGCGAAATTGATTTTTTTGTTTTTTCTTCAATTAAAAACCCCAACTCTGCTGCAAATCTCACCCCTCTTAGCATCCTTAAAGCATCTTCTTTAAATCTTTCGTCTGCGTCCCTCACAGCCTTAATAAGCAAACCCTTCAAATCTTTTTGTCCGTCATAAGGATCAATAATTTTTTTACCATCATAGGCGATAGCGTTAACAGTAAAATCTCGTCGACCAAGGTCTTCTTCAACTGTTTTTGCCCAACTCAAGCTTGAGGGATGACGATTATCTTTGTATTTGCCTTCTTTTCGGAAAGGTGTCACCTCGAAGATCGTGATTAGTTTAGATGGAATTGAGACTGTGCCATAGTCGTTGTTATAAAATGAATCAGGAAATAGTTTTTGAATTTCTTCAGGTATAGCATTTGTTGTGAAGTCCCAATTTGTTACCTCTTTGTTTAAAAGTAAATTCCGGACAGCTCCACCAACTACATATATTTCATACTTATTTTTGTTAAAAATAGTCATGAAATCAGAAATGGCTTTAGGGAGTTTTATCATGCAATAATTATAACAGGAGTGCTTAGAGCAAGACCTTTATTTTCTGAACAATCTGATTATAATGTGTAGTTTTAATTATTTTTCGAGCTTCCTTAAAAGAAAACCAACCCGCGTCATAATATTCTTTTTTTAAGAAATTAAAATTAAGCCTCTCAATAAAGACGATGTACCAAAAATCATAATATCTTTTACAAGAATGTCTGGAATTTGGGTTTAGATCGGTTACTGATAGATCAAAAAGAACAATTTCTTCCATAGTTAACTTATGATCAAGCTCTTCCTCAAACTCCCGCCTCACTGTCTCCTCTGGGTCCTCGCCGGCTTTTATGTGCCCACCCGGTGGAATCCAATCATTGGCTTTAATATGATGGCCGAGATACACAAGGTGATTAATTCTATCAACGGGGACAAAAAATGAGCATATGTGAGCGTCAAGATTAACTTCTTTTGTATGACGCGATGTTGAGTCAAAATAATCATGAAATTTTTGAACTACTTCTTCATCAATTGTAAATTTCTTCTTTAGTGAATAAACAAGTTTTTTATAAATTTTGATCATATTCTGATTATTCTGCCAATCCGAAAGTCAACCCTGCCTGCCGGCAGGCAGGCTCCGAGGTTGATAAAAGATTTGTAGGTAAATTATAGTCCTTTTAAAACTACGGTGTAGGCTGTAAACATTTTGTAAAAGTCTCATACAAGGTTTCGCCAACACCGTTCCACCTACAATTAAATTCTTTTAATTCTTTTTCAGTCAAAGGAATACCAAAAAAAAGCCCCTGATTTGGTCCGATAAAAACCTTATGACAAGATACATTGCAAATTACTTGAGAAGTTTTTTCTTTAATCCAATCAAGATAACTGGAAATTCTCGTATACAATTGTAGAGAAGTTCCGTTTATGCAAGCGGATCCGAATCCCCAGCTAGTAATTCCTATTTGTAACCATCGTGTTCCATTCCAGGAGATAAAAGGCCCTCCCGAATCACCGTGAGTAGGGCATACTCCCCCATAAACGTAACCAGCAGCAATTTGGGTATTCTTAATCTTATATTTGTCCGCTACCTCTTTAGAGCGAATAGGAATTACACCCTGATAAAGTGAATTAACCTTTGGGCCATTTTCCTCCGTTAGTCCATAGCCAAGAATTACTCCATATTGATACTTCTGAGTTTTACTTTTGATATTTTCTAAACTCAAATCATCGTTAAGAGATATTGTTTTAATAGTATTAAAAGATTTTACTGGTGATTCTAATTCAAGCAATGCAATGTCGTTTTCTAAGGTTGTACTATTAAAATTCTCGTGAATAATAATTTTTTTTAATATATAAATATCTTTGTTTTGCCATGTTGCGATATTATTTAAACCTATAACTACTCCTAACTCACTTACATTATTTTTTCTTTCAAAAACGCAATGCGCGGCCGTTAAAACCCATTTTGGTGAAATCAATGAACCGCTACAAAAACTATAAGTCAATGGCTCAAAATTTTTCTTATCGAAAATATCAAACAAAATAACTGTAAATGGCCATTTTTTTGGGTCTAATACCGATGTTCCGCCAATAATATAGGAGCCTGATTTATCATTGGTATTACTGATTTCCGAAGCAGATGACCGATAAGAAGTTTTTATTAAAACGAGCTTACTCATAATTAAAATAAATAGTAGCAAAAGAATCGCAAATAGTATAAAAAATAATATTTTTTTATTAAAACAAAATTTTTTGTTCATATATTTAAAAATTAGAGAAATGTAATTTATTTTAGGCAATTTTTTAAAGCATTAATATTTTTTTTATCCGGACCGTTACCATCAAAACCAGGTGTCTCAATTATAAACGGAAATTCTTTTGTTTTTGGATGATTTAATAAAGTCTTGAATTCGTCAATTCCAATCGTTCCTTTTCCAATATTTTCATGACGGTCTCGGCCGGATGAGAAAGGATCGCGACTATCATTAATGTGCCAAACTTCCAGTTTCTCAAGTAATTCAAGTTCATCAAGTTTTTCAATAAACTTATTCAACTCACCTTCGTTTTTAAAACCATAGCCGTTTGAAAATAAATGACAAGTATCAAGGCAAAGACGGACCCGAGGATTATTTACATCTTTAACAATCTTTGAAATCTCATCCAGTGTCTGACCTATTTTTTTATTTCCTGCATTTTCAATAATAAATAAAGCGTCCTTGGGTGTCTTATTCAGAACTTCAATAATATTTGATATAAATTTTTGATATTTAATATCTGATCTTTGATCTTTAAATGATCCAAGGTGAATAATTGATCCTTTAATTTTAAGACTAGGTGCGATATTCATTTCGGCAATTAGAGAAAGTTTAGATAAGTGACCAGTTTTACTGTCGTCAGCCAAGTTGACCAAATATGACGCATGGAAATATATAGGATCAATTTTAAGTCGAGATTTTAGATTGAGAAATTTTGAAACCTGCCCTTCATCGATTTTAGCGAAATTCCATCCGCGGGGAGACGAAGAAAAAATTTGAAGACAGTTTCCACCGATTGAATTTATTCTATTTAACGCTTCATGAAGTCCTCCTGCAATCGATTGATGAGCACCTAATTTGATCATAAAATTTCAAGAATTCTTTTTTTAATATTAACCGGAAATTCAAATTTTTCAACCTCAGATTTTTTGAGCCAGTGATAATCGGTAAGATTTTTTTCCAGTGTAACATTACACTGATAAGCTTTGCAGAGGAAGTGCTGGGCATGGTAGAAATAGCCCGAACTTTCAAATACATCTTCTCCGATCCATCTTACCGGTTTTATTTTGAGATTTACTTCTTCCAATGTTTCTCTAAGCAAGGCGTCTATTATTGGCTCATTTGGATCAACTTTTCCGCCAGGAATTGTCCAAAGCCCTCCGTCAATTTTTTCTTGCGGAGACTTTTTTACAATTAGTAATCGTTTTTCGCGATCTACAATAAAAGCTCCTACGGCCAAAACTATATGATATTTATCAAGCATGGCTTAATTATATCATTGTATAACCGAGACCATATTTGCTTAATTTGTTGGAGCAAGATACAATATAATAATGACTCGATTAATTATAAAAATACTCTCCTTAATTTTACTAGTTATAATCAGTTTTTACCTTGGATATAGGTATGGATTATTAGTAAATTTTTCGAAAACTCCTGTCAAACCACCGCTAATAATTTACAAAAATCTATCAATTCCTACATCAATACCTTACAAGGAACTGGATACGAGCAATTGGAAATCTTATCTCAATAGCGAATTAGGTTTTTCATTAAAATATCCAGAGAATTATTATTTAAGGGCATTTAAACAGGATCCAGGTCTTGGGGATGCGTACATTGTAGATATTAGATCAAACAAATCAATCGAAATATACGGTACAAAAAATAATGAATTGCAATTTTATATTTTTATAAACGATAAAACCATAGAAGATAGGTTAGATAAATATGGATATTCAGACTCATCTCATAATATACCTTACGAAACACAATATTATCTAACAAGACAAAGTATAGGTAATGAGTCATCTATTCGATGGAGAACAACGGGACCAAGTAATACAGGGTCATGGTTGAAAAGCAGTAATCCTAAAAGACCTGAGAATAATAGATTTATAGAAAACGAATCAGCATATGAGAAGATAATATTTTTTCATAAAAATTTAAAATTTACAATAATTAAAGCACCAGCAGACACACTTCTTCAAAATGAGTTTGAAGAAATTATTTCTTCATTTGAATTATTTTAAGACGGATTATTGAAATTCCCCTTAACCCCTGCATAACCCTTACTTCCTCGCATGGTTTACATCCATGCCTCGGAAGGGCGGGTATACGGGGTCTGCGAGCATTTGAATAGATAACTGTGAATTTTAAAATACTCTTGACAAGTTAGCAGAGTATATGTTATATTGCTAATTACTTATGGAAGATCTAACCCAGAGACAAGTAGATATTTTACGGGTGATCATCAAAGAATATTCTGAGAGTGGAGACGCTGTCGGAAGTGAGATCCTTGAAAAAAAATACAAGCTCGGGGTTTCACCAGCAACGATCCGTAATGAAATGGTCGAATTAGCCAAAAAAGGCTATCTGAAAAAGGCCCATTTTTCATCAGGTAGAATTCCTTCAGCAAAAGGATTTAGGTTTTTTATAAAGCACTTGATGAAGCAAAAAGAGATGTCGACAACCGACGAAGTATCATACAAAAATAGCATTTGGGATGAAAGGTCGGAAGCTCACCGATTACTTTCCCAGGCGACTAAAGTTTTATCTCAAAAAACTGGGCTTTTATCTTTAATCACAACAAATTATGGCGATCTATATTATGCAGGAGTTGGTAATTTATTGTCTGAGCCGGAATTTTTTGATATCAATTTATCGCGAAGTTTATTTGGAAGACTGGATGAAGTTCCTTTTTGGTTTAGGATACTTAACGATTTTGATCAAATAGAAGAAGATGTCATGTGCATGCTTGGAGAAGAGGATTTTCATGACTCAGCTTTTGATTCTTGTGCCTCAGTTTGGGGAGAATTCCATGGCGCAAAAATTAAAGGGATGATAGGAGTTGTTGGACCCAAAAGAATGTATTATGAGGAAGTTATCCCGCAGATAAAATATTTTTCAAATCTAATCGAGGAAATAATAAAAGAACAAAAATTATAAATAAATAAATATATGGACGATAAAAAAAAGAAAAAAGAAACTAAAAAAATTGATGACAAATTAGAATTAGAGTTGACACGACTTAAAAACCAAGTTGAAGAGTTTAAAAGTAAGTATCTGAGAGCATTGGCCGACTATCAAAACCTTGAAAAAAGAGTCAGTCAAGAAAGGGAGGGAATCATCAAGTCAGCTAATAACACCTTAATTCTAAAAATATTACCATTCTTGGATAATCTTGAAAAAGCCCAAGCTTTTGTCAATGATCCGGGACTTAAATTAGCCAAAGACAATTTATTTAATATTTTAAAAGAAGTAGGACTTCAAGAAATAGAAGTTATAAATAAAGAGTATGATCCTTATACGGCCGAGGTAATTGATATGGTAGAAGGAAATAAAGAAAATATAGTAGCCGCAGTATTAAGAAAAGGGTATAGAATTAACAGCAAAGTTTTGAGGGTCGCACAAGTAAAAGTATCAAAGAAAATTGAAGTTCAAAATCCAAAATTAGAAGCAAATAAAAGTTTATAAGTTTTAAATTTATTAAAAGTTTAATATTAGTAATATGGGAAAAATAATAGGTATCGACTTAGGTACAACTAACTCTTGTGTTGCGGTTATGGAAGGTGGAAAGCCAAAAGTTATCCATTCTGTCGAAGGACGAAATGTAATTCCTTCAGTCGTTGACCCTGTTAAACGAGTGGTTGGAGATGTTGCTAAGAGACAGATGGTAGTGAACCAAAAAAACACAATTTTTTCAATCAAAAGATTGATGGGAAGAAGATTTAACGATCCATCAGTTGAATCTGATCGCAAATGGCTTCCATATACAATCAAAGAGGGAAGAGACAAAATGGCAGTAGTTACAATCGGCGGAAAAGATTATACACCTCAAGAAATATCTGCTCAAGTTTTACAAAAAATAAAAGCAGATGCTGAAGCTTATCTAGGGGAAAAAGTCGAGAAAGCTGTTATTACCGTACCTGCATATTTTGATGATTCGCAACGTCAGGCAACTAAACAAGCGGGAGAGATAGCCGGTCTTGAAGTTGTAAGAATCATTAATGAGCCAACCGCAGCCGCGCTTGCTTATGGACTTGATAAAAAGCACGCTCATACAATTGCCGTATATGATTTAGGTGGAGGAACCTTTGATATCACAATACTTGAGTTAGGTGAGGGAGTGTTTCAGGTAAAGGCAACCAATGGAGATACTCATTTAGGTGGAGATGACTTTGATCGTGTTATTTTGGACTTCATTGCTGATGAATTTAAGAAAGAACACGGCGTTGATCTAAAGAAAGATTCCCAAGCTCTTCAGAGATTAAGAGATGCCGCCGAAAAAGCAAAAATAGAATTATCGACTTCTCTTGAAACTGAGATCAACCTGCCATTCATCACAGTTACCGATGGTCAGCCACAACACCTTGTGATGAAATTAACTCGGGCTAAATTAGAGTCCTTGATTGGGAATTTAGTGACAAAAACCTTTGGCCCGGTAAAAGATTGCCTAAAAGATGCAAAGGTCGACGTATCAAAAATTGATGAAGTTGTAATGGTTGGCGGAATGACCAGAATGCCACTTGTTGTAGAAGAAGTAAAGAAATTTTTCAAAAAAGAACCAAATAGAGGAGTGAATCCTGATGAGGTCGTCGCAGTCGGAGCTGCAATTCAAGCAGGAGTACTAACGGGTGAAACAAAGGATGTTGTTCTATTAGACGTCACACCTCTCACGCTCGGGCTGGAGACACTTGGTGGGGTAATGACACCACTTATTGTCAGAAATACAACAATCCCATCGGCAAAGACAGAAACCTTTTCAACGGCCGGAGATAATCAGACACAAGTCGAGATTCATGTTTTACAAGGTGAAAGACCTTTAGCTCGAGATAATAAATCGCTTGGACGTTTTGTTCTCGATGGTATTCCACCTGCGCCTCGAGGAGTGCCTCAGATTGAAGTATCATTTGATATCGACGCCTCAGGTATTTTATCGGTAAATGCAAAAGATAAGGCGACAGGAAAATCTCAAGGAATTAAGCTAACAGGATCAACGGGACTTACGAAAGAAGAAATAGAAAAGATGAAGGAAGAAGCTGAAAAAAACGCCGAAAAAGACAAGGAAGAAAAAGAAAAAATCGAAGCGAAGAATAAAGCTGAGAACATGATATATGTGGCTGAAAAATCGCTTAGAGACGCCGGCGAAAAGGCAGATAAAACAATTAAAGAAGAAGTCGAAAAGAAAATAAAAGAACTCAAAGACTCAATCAGCAAGGGAGACGTAAAGGACATTGAAGCAAAGACGCAAGATCTATCGACATCTCTTCAAAAGATCGGTCAAGCGATGTATAATCAAGATCCCAAAGCTCAAAGCTCAAATGTCAAATCTGAAGAAAGCAAACCTGAAGAGAAAAGCGAAGAAAAAAAATCCTCCTCTGCTAAAGCTACGGAGGACAAGGGAAAGGTAGAAGAGGGAGAAGTCGTTAACTAATTAAAAACAAATTGGATTCTGGACGCGTTCACTTTGTTCTCTTGCCAGAATGACGTCATTCTGGGGAGGAGACGGAGTCGACGAAACCAGAATCTTTTTGTTGTAAATACACAATGACAAATTACTATGAAATTTTAGGAATCGCAAAAGGATCAACTGATCAAGAGATAAAAAGCGCTTATAAAAAACAAGCTCTTAAATGGCATCCAGATCGTAATAAGGCGTCCGACGCAACGGCTAAATTTAAAGAGATAAATAAGGCTTATGAGGTGTTATCTAACCCTCAAAAAAAGCAGATGTATGATCAATATGGAGAGTCGGCTTTTGAAAGAGGGGGAATGGGTGGACAGGCAGGACAATCGGGAGGTCAATACTATCAACAAGGTCCTTTTAAGGTTTACACTGATTTTTCGGGAGGTGGTTTTGAAAATGTAGATTTTGGAGGATTTTCAGATCCCTTTGAAATTTTTGAACAATTTTTTGGATTTCAATCTCCATTTTCACGCGGCGGACGAAGGCAAGCAAGGAGAGAAATTTTTCAAATCAATTTAACTTTCGATGAAGCGGTCCATGGAACTGAAAAACAAACTGTAATTAAAGGTGAGACAAAAAATATAAAGATACCAGCAGGAGTAGCCAATGGAATGACAATTAGATTTTCTGATTTTGATTTACAGGTACAAGTAAAACCTCATCCATATTTTAAGCGAGAAGGACAAGATATATATTTTGAAAAAGAAATATCATATCCATTCGCAGTTCTTGGAGGAAATATTGAAGTACCGACAATTGACGGAATGGTGAAGCTAAAAGTAAGGCCGGGTACGGAATCAGGAACAAGAGTAAGATTGCGTGGCCAGGGAGTTCCTAACCCTCAAACATATAACAAAGGTGATCAATATGTAATCTTTAAAGTTAGCATTCCATCGAGAGTTACCTCCCGCGGAAGAAAGCTCCTTGAGGAGCTTGAAAATGAGCTATAATTCTTTTCATGAAAATTAAGACTTCTTACAATAATATAATTAACTATAAAAAATATCTTAAAGTGACTGAAGCGGTTACGAATTACTTAAATCAATCGGGGTATTTAAGGATAGAACTTCCGGTTTTGTCACCCTCTTTAATCCCAGAATCATACCTTGAAGTATTTAAGACAGAGTTCAAATATTTAGACAAAAAAGAAAATCTTTATCTGACTCCATCGCCGGAATTATTTTTAAAAAGATTACTCGCTTACGGAGTTGGCGACTGTTATTACCTTGGGAAATCGTTTAGAAATAGCGATCCCCTTGCGACCCTTCACTCCTATGAATTTACGATGCTTGAATTTTACAAATTGGGAGTCGATTATATGGGAATTGCTGACGAAGTGTTAAAAATGTTGCAGTACGTAAGCAACCAAGTCGAAAGTCAAAAGTCCCTGACTGCGCAGGCAGGAAAATTCAAAAGTGAAAGTCAAAATTTGAAAATTACATATCAAGATAAAACAATCTCATTTGAAAAGTGGGAGAAAATAACAGTTGCAGAAGCATTTAAAAAATACGCAGATATTTCTGAAAAGGAACTTTTTGATCAACAAATGTTTTTGACAAAAGCTCAAAAGAAAGGTTATCGAATAGACGGATTTAGCTATGGAGACGTATGGTCACAGATTTATACAATCGAGATTGAGCCACATTTAGGAAATAAAGGCTATGCGACTTTAATCTATGATTATCCAAAAGAGTTTGCCGCTCTTGCTAAATTAAATAAAGACGGAAAAACTGCTCAAAGATTTGAATTTTATATCAGAGGTGTCGAGTTAGGTGACTGCTATACTGAACTTACCGATTGGAAAGAGCAAGAAAAAAGATTTAAGGAAGAAGATAGATTAAGAAATAAATCCAGAAAAACTGCTCATCCAATTGACAATGAATACATAGAAGCGTTAAAATATGGGCTTGGTCATTGCTCTGGGATTGCGATTGGGATGGAAAGATTAGGAATGATATTTGCAGACGTAGTGTCAATAGATAGATTAAAATTAATTAACATTATTAATTAGTCATTTCGACCCTGACTAAGTCGGGGGAGAAATCTAGCGAAGTGTAATTATCTTTGTTTACGTCCCGGCGTTACGTCGGGACTAGATCCCTCACTTCGTTCGGGATGACAAAGGAAAAAATATGAAAACTAATGCTGGAAATTTAAAAAAAGGAGAATTTGTCAATCATTTAGGTGAAGTTTGGCAAGTACAAAAAGCTGACTTTTATTCTCCTGGGAAAGGCTCTGCTCTAATGAAGGCTAAAATAAAAAATTTAATTTCTGGAAAAAATATTGACTATGCCTACAAATCAAATGAGCAAGTAGACGTGCTAGATGTACAGTCTGTTGAAATGCAGTATTTATACAAGGATAACGAGAATCTTTATTTAATGGATGAGCGATCATATAACCAATTTAGCCTTCCTATTGCAATAGTGGGCGATGTCTGCAAGTTTTTTAAAGAAGGCGATAGGATGTATGTATATTTACATGATGACAAGCCGTTATCCTTACGACCGCCGATGAGTGTCAAGCTTAAGATCGTTGAAGCGGAGGATGCGGCCAAGGGCGATACGGTGTCTGGGGCAAAAAAACCAGTTAAGCTTGAAACTGGAGCAATGGTAATGGTCCCAATTTTTGTAAAAGTCGGCGAGACAATCAGCATTAACCCTGAAACTGGAGAATATACAGGAAGGGTTTAATTCACTATGACTACCGTTGGCGATATTCTTAAAAAAGAGAGACAAAACAAAGGGTTATTACTCAGCGATATTGAAAAGCAAATAAAAGTAAGAGAAAAATACCTTCGCGCTATTGAAGAAAATAACTGGGCATTTTTTTCTTCTAAGATTTATATCATTGGAATTTTAAAAAATTACTCTCGCGTACTTTCACTCGACCCAAAAAGAATATTGGCATTTTTTAGACGCGACTATGAGAAAAAAGAAGAAGTCAAATTTAAAAAAAGAGTTGCTTCTGGGTATTTAACGCCCGAATCAAAAAAATATTTTATCGCCGTGGCTATCCTTGCTGCTTTTTTGATATTTATATACTTTAGCTATCAACTCAGCTTATATTTTTCTCCCCCAAAGATGTCAATTATCTCGCCCATTAAAACGAGCTTTACCACAGAAGACAGAATCAAATTAATAGGAAAGACTGAGCGCGACGCAGCTGTAGTTATTTTTGGCGATAGAGTTTATCAGAATAAAGATGGTGTATTTGAGTACTCATTTCCGCTCAGAGAAGGAACAAACAAATTAACTATTGAATTAACTGGAGCAAACGGAAGAAAAACTATAATAGAAAAGATCTTCCAAAAGAAATCACCTAAATAAGAGTTTTTAACTCTTTGATATTCTTCATCATTTTTGATGAAAATATCTTTTTGAACCCCAGTCTTCTTGCCTCTGTGATTATCTTTTCTTCAGCGACTGCCTTCCTAACTTCTCCTTGTAACCCAACCTCACCTGTAAAAATTGTATTCTTTGGGAGAGGCGTATTTTTGAAAGAAGAAATAAGGGAAGCAATTAATCCCAAATCCGACGCAGTATTTTTGATGGTAACTCCGCCTATTACATTGACATAAATATCAAAACGGTCTAATGGTAAATTTAAAAATTTAGTAACGACTGCAAGAAGTAATTGGACTTTATTGAAATCTAAGCCCTTAACGACGCGGCGGGGGACAGCTAAAGCAGTCGGAACTACTAAAGTTTGAATTTCAAAAAAAAGAGATCTTTGACCCTCAGTTACGCCAATGACCGATTTTCCAGCGATTAAATTTTTCTCATTTTCAAGAAATACTAAAGGATTAGTAACTTCTTTGAGTCCACTCGGCGTCATTTCAAAAATACCTATTTCATCAGTGCTTCCGAATCGATTTTTTGAGGCTCTAATAAGCCTGTAATTTGAAATTTTTTCTCCCTCAAATGCAAGTACACAGTCAACAAAATGTTCTACGGTTTTAGGTCCTGCAATTTCTCCTCCTTTAGTGATGTGGCCGATTAAAATAACAGTAAGGTTATTAGTTTTGGCGAAGTTAACCAATAATTTTGTCACTTCCTTTAGTTGGCTCACACCAGAAGCAGCCCCTTCTATAGATTTAGAATAAATAGTCTGAATTGAATCAATAGCGATCACTTCTGGCTTAACCTCTAAAGTTGACACAGATTCAATAATTCCCTCAACCTGTAGATCATTTGAAAATAAAAATTTATCTAGATTTATTTTTAACCGGTCAGCTCGACTTTTTACTTGCTCACCTGATTCTTCACCTGAAATATACAAAACATTAATATTTTTAAGGGCTTGTAAAATCAGAGTCGATTTTCCAATTCCAGGTTCACCGGTTAATAAAATTACTTCTCCAGGTACAAATCCGGATCCTAAAACTCGATCGAGTTCATAAAGACCAGTTTTAATCCTAGCTTGATTTTTAGATGTGATTTTATTGAAAGGAGTTATGGTAATTTTTCGGGTGCTTTCGGATTTTTTTGAAGGATTTTTATTAAATTCAGGCTTATCAACTAGAGTGTTCCATCCACCGCAATCAGGGCACTTGCCATACCAAGAGGCAGAGCCGTAACCACAATTTTTACAGACAAAAAATGCCATAATAATTTCTAATTTTACATTCGTTCAACCGTTTTAATTCCCAATAAATCCAACCCTTTCTTAATTATATTTGCGGTTGCGAGAGTAATTAACAATCGAATTTTTTTTATTTCTTCATCAGCTTTTAAAATGGGATTCTTTTGGTAAAACACATTATAAGATGAAGCCAGATCATAAATATAATTGGCAATATCATTAGGTGATAAATCTATGGCCGCCTTATTCACAACCTCAGGAAATTTACTAAATTTCCTCATGAGATTTAATTCGTTTTCACCCATTCTGGCAAGTGACTGAGCGGAAAGCGAAGGAACGCGTCCAGAATGACGGCGAAGAATACTTTGACAACGAACATATGTGTAGATTAAATATGGAGCTGAATTACCGTCAACGGCGATTGATTCTTCAAGATCGAAGGCGATTGCGTCGGTCACTGATTGTTTAAGGAATGAATATTTAACTGAAGCGACTGCAAGTACCTCAGCCGTTTCATCATCGCATTTAAATTTTTCTACAATCTTCTTCTTTGTTTCATCAATTAACCAAGGACCCTCAATAATATTACCAACCCGGGAAGACATCTTACCTTCCTTTAAATTAACCCAGTTATAGGCTAAATGGTATTGCTTATTTTTATATTTTTTTTCATTCAAGAGTTCCTCGACCTTGAAAGTTATCTTGAAGAAACTTGACTGCTCGGGGGTAACGCAATGGATATTTTTATCCAGTTCTCCAAAGTCAGAAAATTCTTTTTCAGCCAGGCCAAGTTCTTTTCCCTCATAAGTCGGAAACCCAAGCGAATTGATAAAAACCCGCGTATCGAGTCCATATTTTTTTCCATTAAAGACTATTGCCCCCTGGCTTTTTTCAAGAATCCCAGATTTTAAGGCCTGCATACATACTTCAGTTCCTCTTTCATAAAACTCGCTTTCAAAATACAATCGGTCAAAATGGCTATATACACGCTTATAAACTTCGTCAAAATAATCAAGACTCCATTTGCGAGTCTCTTCCCATAAAGGCATTATTTCAAGGTCACGATCGTAAATCATTTTATTAATTTTTAAGATTTCTTCTTTAGCTTTTGGATCTACTTCGTAAGCGCGAGTTCCCTCGGTGTACATTTTTCCAATAAATTTTGTCTTATCTGATGTTGTTTTAAGTTTTTTCATTTCTAATTTTTTGTTTCTTACAGCGTATAAACATTTAGCTGTATGGAGGCCAACATCGCCTTGATAATTGCTTCGAATGACTTTGTTACCTACTGCTTCAAGGATTCTGACAACTGTTTCACCGGTTGAAATATTACGAAGATGTCCGATATGAAATAGTTTTAGAGTATTAGGATGAGCAAATTCGACCATTACCTTTTTATTTGGCCCAAAATGATATTTGGAAAAATCAAATTTCTCTTTAGCGTATTCATGTAGTTGACTAGTTAACTGCACTTTCGAAATCCAGAAGTTGATAAAGCCGGGCTTAACGATTTCAATTTTTTCGGCCGGTGGTTGAAGGTCGACTACAATATTATCGACGGTAAGTTTTTTTAAAACTTCGTTCAAAGCCTTGAGTACTTGATCCTTTATCATTGCTTTATATGATAGCAAAACTTAAATATAATTAACAGCTCCGTAATGTGAAGCTATTTTGCTAGCAAGTTTAGTTCCTACGAACATGCTTTTAGCAATATCTTTACTTTTTAAATATTCGCTGACAAAACCAGCTAAGTAAGCGTCGCCGCAACCAGTGGTATCAATTACTTTTCCAGGCAACGATTTTTGGATAAATACTTCATTGCCAAAAAAAGCTATACTACCATTTTTACCTAAAGTTACTATTATGAGCTTATTTTTTTGTTTACTGAATTTTTTTATTTTATTGATCAACGATTTTTCTTTGATATTTAAACTTAAATAACAAATATCAAAATCATGTTGATATTTTTGAATAAACGAAAAGTCTTTGTTAAAATCAGATAGGTCTCTAAAATCAACGATTTTTATCCCCTTCGTTTTTATCTTTATTACTTGATCAAACAGATTAATAATTTGTTTATACACAGTAGTCACAACGGCGTCTTGAGAAGAAATAAATTTTTTATCTTTATTTGTGAGCTGAAATTTATCTAAAACACCATTATCATAATAAGTAAATATTTTCTCTCCGTTAATATTATTTTTAATATATTGGACAGCTGTTTTACCAGAAAATATATATAAATGATTGATAAATATTTGATTTTTTATTAAGCATTTTTTTGTAAAATCTGAATTCTGATCGTTTCCTAAAACTGATACAACAGACACATTATCGTCATTAGACGGACTTTTATAATTAATCACAAAATTTAAGGCGCTACCTCCGGGGAAAATCTTTTTCAAATCAATATAAAAATCAACGCCTACATTTCCGGCATAGACAATATTATTTTTCATGATTTTTTCTTAATTTATTAACTTGTTTCATAAAGCTATTTACTTGAGAGAAAATTATATTTCCCTCTTCTTTTTCAAAGGCGGTTCCAATGATAGCACCATCAGCTTTAGATAATAAATTTGGAATATCCCTTTTAACTAAACCACTTCCAATTAAAACCGGTATATTACAGGCATTTTTTGCTTGAACAGTATCTTTTACATCAGTAGGTAGGCCTGTTCTATTACCAGAAACAATAATCGCATCAGCTCCGTAAAATTCTGCCTGTTTAGCTGATAAATCTATTGTTTTTTTTGGTTCGAGCATAATCATATATTTAACGTGGATATCGGCAAGCAAAAGAATTTTTTCTGCATTTAGCATTTTTCGGTAGGATTTGACAGCTAAAGGATTTATATCAATGAGACCTCGGCAATTTGTGTTTATAGTTTTCCAAGTGTCAGGATCGCGCATAACTTTATCAACAAAAACGTTAAGTCTGACAAATTTAGCCCCAGTCGCCTTAGCAATGGCAAAATTAGCCTCCCAGTCAAGAAGTAAACAGGTAACCCCGATTGGAACTTTAGTTTGATTAACTGCCTGTTTGACCAAAACACTCATAGCCGATACTTGTGCCTTAGAGATTGTCATCGTGTGTGGTTTATCCGATGCGTTTTCAATCAGAATTCCGTCAACTTCGGACTTCTGAAAAATCTCGACAGACTTTTTTACCTGATCTAATAGAGAATCCATTTTAGAAAAACCTATTTCTCCTGGAAGAGGATCAAGATGAATGACCCCAATAATCGGAAACGCTTTAGGAAAAATTTGCTTAAACATAAGATTATTTTTGACTACTAGGTTTCCAGACATGGGAAACAACTGGTTTAATTTGTAACCAATCTTTTTGTTTTAAAACATGATTAAAAAGTGTCCGTCTTTTTGATAAAGATGGAGCAGCAGCATAAACCAACAGAGAAGGATTACCAACTTTGGCTTGAGCAAACTGCCCAAATAAAGATTGTAAATGTTCCTGCTGTAAAGACAAAAATGTTTGCCAGTCTCCTGCTTGAATTATAGGAAAGTAACTTTTTGCCATGGATTTTACACCTTCTTCAGCCGCTATGGAGAATTTTTGAGCCAGTGGATCAATAAGGGTATTAATTACTGGTGTTCCATCTTTTTTAAATTGCTGTACCGAAACATGATTACATACAGTTGCTTCCATAACATCAGCTAACGCTTCTAAATCAAATCTAACTGAATTATTCATTGTTAGTTTATTACTATTAGTTAATTCAGCCAAATAATTTATATATGCTGGTACAGTATCTTCAAATTCTCCACCGCATAGATGACTGTAAAAAGCAACTGGAAGTAAAATGACGTTCGATGGAACAACTCCATCTAGAATAGGCGAAGGCATATGCCCATTTTGCCATAAAGCTCCAACATTACCAGCTTGGGCAATAAAAAAGATTTCTTACCCTGCTTTAAAGCATCAATCATATAGGCATACTGAAGGGAATCGGCCACAACGATATGTTTTGAATTTCCTATCTGTTGTTGAATATAGGAAATTATTTGTTTGTAATGATTGGGAGTTTTTTCAACTAATGATCCAGTAGATGGGTCAATTTCATCTTTAATACCAAGGTTTAATCGGTTAATATGGACCGCTTTATTGACTTTAGGATCCAGGTCTAAGGCAGGAGATAAAACTTCAGCCGCCCACATTCCCGGGTATGAATCACGCGGTAACCACCATAATTGAGTTAAAGGATCAAATTGTTTTAGTGACTTGTAAGTTTGAAGAGCCATCACGCTCCATCCAACCACAAGGGGTCCAAGAATATTTTGATAAAATTCTTGGTAAACATCTAAATATGCTTGTTCACTAGTTATTGCTTTTCCCTCAAATAATTTAACTTGCGCTTGTGATTTAAATAAACTAGAGTATTTTAAAGAAGTTTCATCGCCAATAGAATAGGCGATAGCTTTTTGATACCAATCTGCCATCTGATCTAAAGTAATTTTTGTTTCTATTTTTTCTTTCATATTTAATTGAGAAAATAATTTAAATAAAAACCCCGCCTTATTTCGGCGGGGTAGATGTTAAAATAATTTAACTTAAATCATCCCCATAGATTTTTCCTTAATAAATAAAAAATAACTTTTTGTAGATTCAAAAGATTATTAACAGCTATATATTCTTTTACTGTATGCGCATTTTTTACACCATCGCCAAGATTGATTGTTTTTATTCCCTTTGAATTTAGAATATTTGCATCGCTTACAGCAGAATAAGTGAAGGGTGTTGGATTTAAATCTAAAGATTTATACATTTGAATTACCTGTTTCACTAAATCAGATGAGATTTTATGACTATATCCTGGAGCAAATCCAGAAAATGTCAATAGGCCTTTCTTAAAAATAAACTTTATTTTTTCAATATGTTTTTCAAAAAGATTTTTTTGATAACTTCTGATTTCTCCTTTGAGTGTAAATTTATCTGGAATAATGTTGATTCCAGTTCCTCCGTTAATCAAACCTACATTGATAGTAGTTTCACCATTATTAAGTTTTCCGATTTTAACTTCACTTAATGCATTAATTGCTGGAATTAAAGCGTTAGTGCCTTTTTCAGGAGTCGAAGAGTGACTTGCTTTTCCGCTAAATTCTACCTCAAATAAACAGATATAAGGGGATCTCAATATTATTGATCCAATCGGTTTAATACTATCAAAAGTAAAACCAATTTTTGATTTTATCCAATCAAATGGGAATTTACTTAAACCGTTGCCGTTTTCTTCATCAACCGTAAAGAGGAGCTCGAAGGATTTTGAGTTAGGCGACTCTTCGACGGCGGCCATCAAAGCTGCGATGGCCGCTTTATTATCTGCCCCAAGAATAGTTTTTCCTGAACTTTTAATTATGTCATTTTTAATAAATGGCTTTATATTTTTTCCTGGTTCGACCGTATCCATATGAGCGCAAAATAAAATCGGTGGGCTATTCTCTATTTTTTTTGCCAAAATGTTTCCAGCCGAGTCAACCTGGAAGCCTAAGCCCAGTTTATTCAGCCAATTTTTTACATATTCAATCATTCCCTGTTCGTGTCCAGAAGGGCTATCAATTTGTACCATTTCGATAAATTTGGATACAGCCTTATACATATTAACTTTTGATAAATTTATATACTTCATCTAGTAATTTTTCTTCTGATTCAACAAGCTTATTCTTTTGATCAGCTGTCCAATTATTTAGAATTATTAATTCTTTACTTAATTTGTTATTAATTTTTTGAACATATTTTGGTCCAGCAGATCCTTCATGTTCATAGTGATCTAAAGCATTTTCTACATTAAAAACGTTATTAACAAGATCTGCGCTGAGAGGTAAATTTTTCCCAATTATTTCAATAATGGCCTTTTTTACTATATCGACTGTTATGGCCTGTACGTTTCCATTTACCAGACCGACTGTTTTGCCGACGATTTTGTGGGCAGTTCGGAAAGGTACCTGAAATTTTTTTACCAACTCATCAGCGAGCTTTGTTGGTAGACTAGAGATGACTCCTTTTTTCATCGCTTCAGGATTAGCAACGACTTTTGAAATCATCGCGTTGGTTATTGCGATCGTACTGAGAGCTTCATCAAGCGAAGCCATTATTGCAATTTTAGTTTCTGCTGAATCACGATTGTAACCCGATGGGGTACCTTTCATAGCAACAATGTCGTGGACCAGATTAGCAATCAATTTTGAGCTTTTGCTTTTAATTTTTTCACAGATATCAGGATTCATTTTTTGTGGCATTATCGAAGAACCGGTTGTATATTCTTCGGAAATTGCCACATAATTTAATTCTGGCAAACTCCAAATGATGAGATCTTCCATCATTTTGGAAAGGATTGTCATAATTATAGCCAACTGACTTATAATATTGGCGTCCTCTATACCACGGTTATTGATTGCGCTTAAACCATTATTAAGTGGCTTGGAAAATCCTAGAGCTTTAGCTGTGAGTTCCGGTTTGATTTTCCAGTTGACTCCGTAAGAGGCTCCGGCTCCAAGAGGGCAATAATCATATACCTCAAAAATAGTTTTCAACACATCATTAATAAATAGAATTTGATCAAGATATGACTGCCACCAAAAGCCAAAACTTGATGGCATAGCGCTTCTCATGTGAGTAAATCCGGGCATGATGATATCTTTATACATTTCTGCCTTTTTTAACAAGGTTTTCTCAAGCTTATTAAGCTCGTCAAAAATATCGACCAACGATTTTTTTGTAAAAAGCTTTTGATCAACGATTGTTTGGTCATTTCGGCTTCTTGCTACATGAAACCAGCCCGCTTCGTCTCCAATCTTGTCAGTCAATTGTTTTTCCACGTTTTCATGGACGTCACCAACTGAGGGATCGATAATATTTCCATAATGGGATTTTCCAAGTATTTCAAGTAACCCCTTTAAAATTTTTTTAGCAATTTGTTTTGGGACAATTCCACATTTTGCCGTCATCAGATTATGAGCAATAGTTTCAATCACATAATACGGTGCCAATTTATTTTCAAGCACCGTCATCGTTGGGTCCATAATAAATTGATCAGTGATTTTTGCCGGTCCTTTCGTATAGATCCCTTCATATATTTTTGTGTTTTTCATAATATTTTTATTTAAATTTTTAATAATTTTCAAATTCATACATGTTTCAGGTTTTCCTTTAAGTAAATTCTTGACATAGTGTGGATATTTCATCTTAGTTGCTCCGAGTTTTTTTAAAGTTGAAATTGCTTTAATATTATCGCTTGAAATTATGGCAAATAAATCTGAGTCTGGATCGAGCGTATCGTGTAGGTTGCATACCAAATCAACCAGCTGCTTACCAATTCCATTATTTGGATATTTTGATATCCAGGATGAAAATTCATAACCTTTGATTGTATTTTTTACCATCCATGGATATAGTTTGGCAAAGCCTAGCAGTTGGTGTTGGTCATCCGTTATAAGTACCGTCAGACCCTTGTCCATATAATCCACTAATTCTTTTTCAGAAAATTGCACCATATGCTCCTTATGACCATTTATAAACATTAAAATATCTTTTATAATATTTTTCTTTTTTGACAACGAAATTATTTTTAATTGTTTTCCAGAAAATTCTAGTTTATTCACAACATTTCACCCCCTTTCTTATTTATTTTTGAGGCAATAATAGATTGGAGTCCGTAGAGCTTTATAAATCCATCAACTTCTTGTTTTGTCCAAGTTTTACTTTGGGCGTACATGGCAATTTTCGGATCGATTAGCGAATATTTTGATTTCACGGATACTGGTAAGGCATTACCATGTTCAATCTTCATCACGACTTTGCCACTAACATTTTTTTGATTTTTTTTAATAAAAGCTTTTAGAGAATCAATATATGGATCATAAAATTTTCCGTTAAAAATATTTTCTGTCATCTCTTTTGAAACCAGTTCGCCAAAATATATTTGTTGTTTTGAAAGGACATATTGTTCAAGAGCGAGGTGTGCTTTTATCAAAAATAAAATTCCCGGTGCTTCAAAAACTAGGTGTCCCTTGATACCGATCATGCAATCGCCGGTATAATATCCTTTACCAAACCCATATTTTCCGACTTCATGATTTAATATTTGAAGTATTTTAAAACCTTCAAGTTTTTTCCCATTAAGTTTTATAGGAGTTCCTTTATCGAAAACAATTTCAAAATAGGTTTTTTTATTTACATATTTTCCGGTTACCCATTGGAATATATTTTGATCGAGTTCAAGATTTTGGTCAATTTCACTACCCGAATAGGTAATGCCTAGTAAATTAACATTAATAGAATATTTTTTATTGGAATCACCAATTACGAAACCATTTTTTTTAAGATATTTTTTCTCCTCTTCTCGATTGCCACCCATATCCTTGATTGGTTCAATCAAGGTAATATCTGGCGCAAGTATTTTTAAGGGAATATTGAATCTCACTTGATCGTTTCCCATGCCACTATTACCATTGGCAACATATTGAGCTTTTTCAAGGTTGGCAATTTCAATACATTTTTCAACAATCCCATATCTTTGAGAAGAGACGATATTAGGGTAAGATCCTTCATACAATCCATTTGTCATAATAATCCATTTAATAACCGAGTTAAAATATTGTTTTTTGTAATCAATTTGGTAATGTTTTTTTGCGCCCAGTGCTTTTGATTTTTCTTCAATACTTTTTAATTCATCGCTGGAGAATCCTCCTGAGTCAACGGTCGCAGTAATGACGTCAAATCCTTTTTCAATTAAATAAAGGACACAAAAAGAAGTGTCCAGACCTCCGGAAAAAGCAAGAATGACTTTTTTACTTATATTTTGATTTTTCATATTATTATTTATATTTAATTAATAATTACTTGCTAAAAAGACAAATATTGTGATCAGCCTTAACTTTTTTCATGAATTTATCAAGGTGGTTAAAATATTTTGAATCAACATACATTTCAATAGCTGTTAATCCAGCTAACTCTTCAGCTTGAAAATGATGATTTCCATATGTTGTCTTTGTTTTTTCGTGACCTTCTTGCCAACTTGTGGTTAGGTCTTTTACAACAAACAAAATCGATAATGATTCTTTAACCGCGTCAATTCCTCCATCTGCTAGTTCCATATACATACCAACATTACTCGGGCTAGCCTTGTGTTTTTCAATATATGCTTGAAAAGCTGGTGATTTTAATATTTCAACTGGTAATAAAGCCCATTTTTTGCGACCATGTTCAACCGCAATTTGATTTCTATGATGTTGAAATTGTTTTAATTGTTTAAATGCTTTCATAATATTTATTTAAATTTATAATCTAAAAAAATCCCCCGGTTTCAATCGGGGGAGTTATGTGTATTTTCAGCCAAAAAAAATCCCCGGAGTTCTTTAGTCCGGGGGATTAATAATATTTTTTCTTTTAGGCCATGAAAATACTATCACTCCCAAAGAGTCGCCTTAAAGACAACTTTGAAATAGATAGTAAGTTCTTCATATTTATCGATTTTATACTATGAGATATTCATTGTCAATGGGCATTTTTCTGCTAAAATGATAAGTTATATGTGGTTTTGGTTTGCAATCGGATCAGCGCTAACTTCGGCAATATCGGTAATTCTCAATAAAAAGGCATTAAAAAATATTGATACATCTCTCGTATCATGGTCGCTTTTTGCATTTTCTATACCCTTTTTAATCTACCCTGCCTTTAAAGATGGTTGGCCACAGGTAAATAATATGTTTTGGGTGGCAACTATTGCATCGATAATTTCATTTGCATATGCAAAAACATTAGCACTAAAATCACTTAAAGGTAACTTAATGTCTGAGGTAGTCCCGCTAGCTTTTTTTGCTGTACTTTTTCAATACGTTTTAGGTTTAATATTTTTTTCGGAAGTTCTAAAATTAACGTCCATTTTTGGTTTGGTGCTAATAATATTAGGAGGGTATCTACTTAAAGTTGAGGAAGCCAAAGAAGGGATATTTAAACCTTTTAAATTATTATTTACAAACAAAGGGGCGGTAATGTATCTGACTGCGATGGCAATCATGCCATTCACTTCTGTATTTGATAAGACGGGTTTAATGAATATGAAAAATGTTAACCAATCTTTTTTGTTGTTATGGGAAAATGTTGCAACAACATTATTGATTGGATTTTACATTACAAGGAAAAACCGCAATTGGATAAAAGAGGTTAAGAATAATTTTTTTACACTTTTTTTGAGCGGGGTGGTCTATGCCACTTTATCGTTATTTTACCTTTACGGTATTACCGGGGGATCTTTAGCTCTTGTTTCAGGGGTGAAAAAACTAGAAGTTTTTTTTATTTTAGTTATCGGTTGGTTTTTATTTAAAGATAGGCCAAAAAGGGGAGTTTGGATAGGGAGTTTTATTATGTTGTTAGGTGTGATATTAATAAAAGTCGGCTAATTCAATTATTTAATTATTTAATTAATTAAAGCGATTTGAGGGTTGAATTATTTTTAGAATTTGAATAAAATTAGCTAATGAAAAATAAGCTCGTTCTATTGTTGGTTCTCATACTATTATTCGCCGGATTTGTGACGGTTAGGTTTTTTGTTTTTGATAAACAAAACGAGTACGGAAAATTAAAGATAACTTCATCACCTGGCGCGAGCGTCTTTATTAACAATATGATTATTGGAAAGACGCCTTTTGAGGATAAATATAAAATCGGTGAATATTTATTAAAGTTAATTCCTGAGGGGACTTCGACCGAGACCGCATCTTGGAATGGCAAAGTAATGATTAATAAAAACGCACTAACATATGTAAATCGAGAGCTTGGTAGTAGTGATATAACATCAGCCGGTGAAATTTTTTCGACTTCAAAAATGAAGAAAGCACCAAAAAACTCAGCACATGGCGAAATCTACGTTGAGACCGAGCCACAGGGGGCAATTGTCACGCTCGACAATGATGAGAAAGGGGTTGCGCCTCTCATATTATCTGATGTTATAAAGGGAGATCATGAATTATCAGTTTTTATGCCTGGTTTTTTCAGGAGAACTCAGAAGATAAATGTTGACCCTGGCTATACGGTCAACGCGGCATTTAAACTGGCTATTGACCAGTCCCAGAC
>LBQC01000003.1:59682-71924 GCA_000990565.1 Candidatus Roizmanbacteria bacterium GW2011_GWA2_35_19
AATGATGATAAAGAAAGCCTGGTATCTGGGGAATTTGATGAAGGATGGGTGTCTTCTGAATACTCCACGAAAGAATAATTATTTTTCAATTTAAAATTTTAAATTTTCATTGAATTTTCAATAATCAGTTTTTAAATATTTAAAAACTGGAAATTTACTTACTTTTCCAAATAAACTTATTGTAAAAGAAGTATGAATACGGAATTACAACAAGAGTGATTATTGTGACTTTATAAAGAAACCAAAATTGTTTACCTAGTAAAGATGCAAGTAGTGAAACTCCAAAGGTCTGTATTGCAATTGAACCAGAGGAGACGAGATTGTATTTAAGGAAACTTGTTATAAACTTTGTTATCCCTCCCTCAATCTTTTTATCAGAGAAACTCCAGAAATTATTCATTATAAAATTACTTATAATTGCCGTCTCAGTACTTAATAATGTGCTTATCCAGACGGCCTTATGAAGTATTTCTATCATAAGATATGAGATTCCAAAATCGACTCCAAATCCAAGTACGCCTACAATTGCAAACTTAATAAAAGAAGAATGAAGAAATATATATAAAAAAATACTGAAAATATATTGTACAAAGTTTATTTTTGAAACGCCAGATTTTCTTTCTCTAAAATGTATCGGAACTTCACCAATAACGGCATTATTTTTTAAAGCAAAATCAAGAAAAGCAATTTGGAATACATAACCAGAGTAGTTTTTTATATGTTGAAATGCTTTTTTAACTAACCAAAATTTAATAGCACGATATCCTGAAGTCCAATCGGAAATTCGCAACTTCATAAAACCAAGCTTGACAGTCAAATTGCCCATGACCGATAAAAATTTTCTATGAAGTCCCCAGTTAGGCGGAATGGAGCCACCTCTAATATATCGTGAACCTATTACAAAATCAGCACCATTTTCTATTTTTTTTATTAAATCTGGAAGCGAGTCAGGATTATGTGATAAATCTGCATCCATCTGGATAACTAAGTAAGGATTGATATTTTTCTCTAGATATGAAAATGCTTGAGTATATGCGCGACCTAATCCTTCCTTAGCTACTTCGAGTAAATATAGACGTGGGTATTTTTTTCGTAGTTTTTTTATTTCAGTACCTGTCCCATCAGGTGATTTACTATCGACGACCAGAATTGATAATTCCCAATTTTTAAGCGTGTCCAATTTGTCAAATATTTCGGTAATTAACAATCCAACGTTTCCTTTTTCGTTGTAAGTGGGTAAAATTACTACGAGCTTTCTCATATGTTTTTAAAATAATCGATAGTTTTTTCCAATCCTTCAACAAGGCTAATTTTTGGTTCCCATTTCAATATTTTTTTAGCTTTAGTTATGTCTGGTCGTCTCTTTTTAGGATCATCGAGTCCGATACTCATAAATTTAATCTCGGAGTTTGATTTTGTCATACCTTTTATAAGCTTGGCAATCTCAAGTATGCTTTTTTCTTCCGGGTTACCGATATTTACAACTTCTCCTTCTATTCCGGGTAAAGCGCCAAGATTTAATAAACCATCAATCATATCGGTTATATAGCAGCACGATCTTGTTTGACTTCCGTCTCCGTAAACCGTCAATGGCCGGTTATCAAGGGCTTGATTAATAAAATTTGAAATAACCCGACCATCGGCTTTATTCATATATGGCCCATATGTATTAAAAATTCTGGCGATACGGATATCAGTCTTATATTTTTTGATATATGAAAAAATTATTGCCTCTGCAAATCTTTTCCCCTCATCATAACACGATCGGGGGCCATATGAATTTACGTTTCCAAAATACGTCTCTTTTTGAGGGTGCTCCAACGGGTCGCCATAGACCTCGCTAGTTGAGGCAAAGATCATCCTTTTACTTTTACTTTCAATGAAAAAATCTAATAACCTGAATAGTCCTAGACTATTTACTTTTAGAATTTCGAGTGACATTTTCTCAAATACTGCAGGAGATGCGGGGGAGGCAAGATCATAAATTAAATCAAAACCAAGTAGTCTAGAGAAATCAAACATTAATATATCTTCTTTGTAAAATTTAAACAATCTATTGTTTAATAAATCATAGATATTTTTTTCATTTCCAGTTATTAGGTTATCAATCACGGTCACTTCATCACCTTTTTTTAAAAAAGAGTGACTTAAGTGACTTCCGATAAAACCAGCACCACCAGTTATTAAAACTTTCATAATATAAAATATGAATATAGAAAATAGGTTTGGAAACAAGTTAAGAAAATGGAAGCTTGAAGTCAAATCATTCTAATTTCAATTTTCAAACTTCCTGACCCGCTTCTATACCCATTCTCCATCTTCCACAATTAAGGCCGACCGACAGAATAATATTTAAATCCTAGTTTTTTCATTTTAGCCGGGTCATATATATTTCTACCGTCAAAAATTACAGGTGATTCCATTAGTTTTTTAACTTTAATTAAGTCAATCTGTTTAAACTCATTCCACTCAGTCACAATTAAAAGTAAATTAGTGGATTTAACCGCCGAATAAGGATCTTTTGCAAAATTAACTTTGCCTAAATAAATTTTTTTGACGTTATCCATTGCAACTGGGTCGTAGACTGAAATCTCAAATCCATCACTCAATAACAAATCAATAATGTAGAGAGACGGAGCTTCTCTTATATCATCAGTATCAGGTTTGAAGCTCAGCCCCCAGATAGCAATTTTCTTTCCGCCTGAATATTCTTTGATCTTTCTAATCATGTTATCTTTCGCAAATTTATTTATATCTTCAACAGATGCAAGTAGACCCGTATTAACTTTTAGGTCATTGCCAATTACAAGCAGTGCTTTTACATCTTTTGGAAAACATGATCCGCCATACCCAAGGCCAGGATAAAGGAAAGATCTCCCAGTTCGATGGTCGAGTCCTACTCCGTCAAGGACCGTCTCAACGTCAGCGCCAGTTTTTTCACAAAAAAATGAAATTAAGTTTGCAAAAGAAATCTTGGTTGCAAGTATTGAATTTGAGGCATATTTTATGAGTTCTGCCGAGGCAAGATTTGTGATAACTCTTTTTCCTCCAATTGGCTTATGAAGATCAAGTAGATAATCAATTGCCTTTTTTGAATCCGAACCAATAATAGTTCTATCAGGTAAAAGTGTATCTTTTATCGCTGTGCCTTCGCGTAAGAATTCTGGGCAAGATGCAACCGCGAACTGATTGTTTTTCTGTTTGTGCTTATTAATAATAATCTCAATTTTTTGATTAGTACCAATGGGGACAGTACTTTTACAAGAAACAACCGTAAAATTCTTTTTTAGATTTTTGGCTATTTTTCGGGCGACGTCAATCACTGCCGATAGATCAGCTTCTCCAGTGTCCTTTGGCGGAGTCCCGACGGCGATGAAAACAATATCGGATTCTGAAATTGGTTTTTCATAATCATCTGTAAAGAAGATTCTTTTAGCTTTGATATTTTTTTGAAGAAGTTCTTTAAGGCCCGGCTCATAGATGATTGGATCACCGGATTTTAATCTTTTTATTTTTTCATCAGTGTGACCTATTACCCAAACTTTATTACCAAAATCGGCAAAGACACAGGCGGTCACAAGGCCTACATAACCATGTCCGACGATTGTAATTGTCATAGTTGTTAATACTACTTTAAATTATCTTAATTTTCAATTTTCAGTTTTCCCTGCCTGCCGGCAGGCAGGAATTTTCATTGAATTTTCAATGAAACAGTTTTCAAATTGTAAATTATCTAAATGAAAAATTATTGAAAATTGAAAAATTTAAAATGAAAACTTCTGAAGTTGTAAAGCAACTTCAGATAGTCCTTCTTCAAAGTCTTTCATTTTCCAGAAATTATTTTTACTACTTCTTATGTCAGCTAACTTTGGTAAGCCAGGCTTATTTTTTATATATTCCTCATAAGTAGTCTTACCAATAAGAGACTTATCCAAATTAAATTTATCAGCAATAAGAATCGATGCGTCATATGGGGAAATAGCTTTACAACCTATAAGATGAAAAGTTGTGGCAGAATAGTTTTGAAAAAGATACTTTAAGCCATAAGCGATATCATCAATAAATGTTGGTGTCATTAGTGAATCAGTAATCATTATGAGAGGTTTTTTCTGCTCCAAATAAAATTTGAATGTCCGGAAAAAATCTTTTTTTGTTTCAAAAGTAGCTCGGTATGGATATGAAATTCTCACAATCATACCTTTGTCTTTCACAATTTTTTCACCCTCATATTTTGATTGAGCGTAAACACCGGGAGGGCTTGGATTTGAGTTTTCGTAATATGGAGGATTTGTACCATCAAAGACAAAGTCAGTAGAGACATATATAAATTTTTTGCCTTTCGACGAAACAACATCAAATACATTTTTAGTTCCATCAACATTAATTTTGTAACAAATTTCTTTATTTGTTTCAGCCCCTGCGACATTAGTATAAGCGGCTAAATGAAGAAAAATATCAAAATCTATATTACTAAGGACTTCTTTCACCTGGGCTGGATTTGTAATATCCATTATTTTTTGAGGTAGGGGAATGAACTCAAAATCAGCTTTCAAAAGCTCAACGATTTGAGAGCCTACCAATCCATCAGCTCCAGTCAAAGCTATTTTTAACATAATTTTCAATTTGAAATTTGAAATTTTCAATCAATATCAAATTTTAAATGCTTAAAAATTAAAACATTGAAAATTCAATGAAAATTGAAAACTTAAAATTGAGAATTTATTTGTATTGTTTCTCGTAATATTTCTGATATTCTCCTGTCTTAATTCTTTTCCACCAATCTTGATTCTTGACGTACCAATCAATCGTCATTTTAAGATAATCATCAAAATTATGCTCAGGTTTCCACCCCAGCTCCTTATTTATTGTTGACCAGTCAATGGCATATCTTCGATCATGGCCTGGTCGATCCTTGACATATTCAATCAAATTTTCATTTTTATCCATTATTTTTAGTATTTTTTTTATAATCTCAATATTTGAGATATCTTCAGTTAATCCGCCGACTAAATATGTCTTTCCAATTTGACCTTTTTGAATAATTAAGTCAATTGCCCTGCAATGATCATCTACATAAAGCCAGTCACGGACATAAAGTCCATCGCCATAAACTGGGATTTTTTTACCCTCAACAATGTTGGTGATTGCTAAAGGAATTAATTTTTCCGGGAATTGATAAGATCCGAAATTATTGGAACAATTAGAAATCGTAATCGGCAGATCATAGGTATCAAAATATGAACGAACTAAATGGTCAGATGAAGCTTTTGAAGCTGAATAAGGTGAATGGGGATTGTAAGGTGTTGTATCATTGAATTTTTCTTTTGAGTTTAATTCAAGGGCGCCAAATACTTCGTCAGTTGATACATGGTGAAAGCGAACTTTATTTTTTAAAGCAGCTTCTAATAACACATATGTGCCTTCAATATTTGTTTTGATAAAGGGAGCTGGATCCATAATCGAGCGGTCAACGTGAGATTCTGCGGCGAAATGAATAATAATGTCGACACTATTAGTTAGTTGGTTAGTCAGTTCATGGTTACAGATATCGCCTTGTACAAATTCGTAGTTTGGGTTTTTTTCAACAGATTTTAAATTTTCTAAATTTCCTGCGTAAGTTAACTTGTCGAAGTTGACTATTTTGTCCTGTGGATATTTACTTAACCAATAAAGAATAAAGTTAGAACCGATAAATCCCGCCCCACCCGTAACTAACAATTTCATAGTTTATTTTATCATTTTATTATACTTTTTAAGATGCGGTTTATTTATAAGGTCATCAAGGATTAACCATCTTTTTTTCTTAATTATATGAGAGATATCATCTTTAAAAACTTTGGTTGCTGCCGTATTAAACCTAGGAGAATACATTGATATATAGGCCCACCTAAATCCAACCTTTTTGCATAATTTTACAGTGCTTTCAAATTCTAAATCGGTCTCTCCACAAAACCCAACGATTATATCCGTTGTTATTTTAAGTTTTGAGATTTGAGTTTTGAGTTTTGAGATTAGCGCGAGGTACTCGCGCGCACTGTACCATCGATTCATTCTTTTTAAGACGTTGTCATCTCCTGATTGGACAGGAAGATGGAGAGTCCTTGAAATATTCTTGTTCTCGGCTATTACCTTTATTAATTCATCGCTAAAGTCCCATGGATTTGAAGACATGAATTCTACTTTTTCAAAGCCCATCTTAGCTACTTCATCAAGCAATTGTGGAAATAGGGTAGGAATTCTATAGCGACCTAAGTGTCTAACATATACAGGTTTATAATTTTCAATTTTCAATTTGAAATTTTCATTCATATTTAAATTTTCAATTTTTAATTTCCTAAAATATGTTTTTTTTACGCTTCCTTCGGTCACTAGATCCCTCACTTCGTTCGGGATGACGGAAGCGGGCAGTATAAGATCGGCTCCGTAAGAGTTTACATTTTGGCCAAGAAGCATGATGTTTTTATAACCCTTTTTTTTCAATTCTTTGCATTCATCAATTATATTTTTATAGGGCCGACTGATCTCCCGTCCACGCGTAAAGGGGACGATGCAAAAGGTACAGAAGTTATTGCATCCATTTGAAATCGGCACCCAAGCTGATACTTTATCAGATCTAACGGGTTCTAAATTAAAACCTACCTCCTCAATTGGCATAAATTCGTCAGCATAAGGTAAACGCTTTTTTAATAACTTTAAATATTCACCAGTTTTATCGCGAAAGGCCAGCCCTATCATACAACCAGTAATAATTATTTTATATACTTGTTTTTTTTTAATTTTTTCATTTTTAATCTTTCCCAAATTATTTACTAAACCATAAACTCGATTTTCTGCTGATTGGCGAATCATGCAGGTATTTATAATAACAAAGTTTGCATCTTTATAGCTTTTGGCTTTTTTATATCCTCTTGCCTTAAAATCGGAGCTAATTCTTTCTGTGTCTGAGTGATTTTGCTGACAGCCGAAAGTCTTGATAAAATATTTCATATGAAATTTCTAATTTCTAATTGACCTAATTAATCTAAAAAAGCTCCAAATCCCAATTGGTTATTGGGGATTGTTTAGGTCAATTAGAATAATTAGATTAATTAGGTTAATTTGTATTTTGTTTCTTCATCTCCTCAATAATATATATGAAGATCAGTAAAAGTAAGGCGATTGTTATAAAGGCGATGAGTTTTTCAATTCCCTTTAAGAATAAGCTGGAAATTCCCAGTATTAAAGATATTAACCAATAAAAAATTGCGATTCTTCTTTTTCCCCATCCAATTTCAAGTAGTCGATGATGAAAGTGACCCCAGTCAATTGATAAGACACCTAGTAAAAATCCGGCCAGTCCTCCACCTCCATAACCAGGCATAATTTTTTGCGGATAAAAATTAAATGGCAGAAAGCCTAAATAGGCGCCTGCAATAATAAATGAAAATAGAGATACGGAAGTTATCGAGATATCATGGCCGATGAATCTTTGTGATAGAAGCCCTAAAAATATTGCTGTAATTCCTACAAACCCTGGAAGTTGTCCATCGACGCCTTTACTCCAATTGACCATATTAGTAGTCCACGAAAGCCAGATAACGGCAAGTAAATCCGCCCAAACCCAAATTGTATGAATTCCAAAAAAAACAATCGGTATCTGCCATGAATCAAGGGGTATAACTCCACCTAGCGGATTTGAAATATAAGGAATTCCAAGACCAAAGCCGATAACAATTCCGGAAATGACTAAATTTGCAGCAAACCGTAAATATGGAGAGACGTCGGAATAATCGTCAAATACCCCTATCAAAACAAGGAGAAAACTGGCAAACAAAATTCCAACCATAATTTTACTAAATGGTAAGAATAACAATGAAGTTAGCAAAATTGAAAAATATATTGGTACTCCTCCAGCTCTTGGAATTATCCCTTCATGCGTATGGGCCGGGTGAAATCGAAGTTTTTTATTAGTGACAAGCTTTAACTTTCTTGCTAAATAAATAGTCGGAACAGTAAGCATTGAAGAAAGAATAAAAGCGATTAAAAATACTGTAATTCCAATCATCTTAAGAAATTAAAAAAATAATTTTTATAAAAATTAAAGTGAAAGAAACAGTTAAAAAAATATTAAGGATTTCAAAAATTTTTTTAACCAGCGGATTATCAAGAAAATATTTTTTGCTGATATAACCATTGACGAAATATATAAGAGTCATAATGCTTGGAATAATAAAGATAATCCAAGTATCTGCTAGTTGTTCTTCTCCCCATGGGAGAGTGTAAAAAAGGGGCAATTGGGGAGGGAGCGAATTAAATTTAAAAATAAATGCTGCAATCATTAACAAATTGCTTCCTATTAATAAATTAAACATAATATTTGATATTTCCTTTTATATTATACTTGCAATTGAAAAAATATTAGTTTAAGATTTACTTTAAAATGACATGATCTGCCAAATCCAGCTTCGTTTCTCACCCAGATATAATCAACGGGTTATTACAAATTTTTAATAATCTACATGAAAGACACACAAATTTACAATCTAGTTAAAAAAGAAGAAAAAAGACAAAAAGAGGGGATTGAGTTAATTCCTTCAGAAAACTATGCATCTTCTGAAGTTCGTAAAGTTTTGTCCAGCTACTTTGTAAATAAGTATTCAGAGGGTTACCCGAAAAAACGTTATTACGGAGGAAATGAAAATGTTGATACCCTTGAAATTTTAGTTCAAGAAAGGGCTAAAAAATTATTCAAAGTTCCATATGTCAATGTTCAACCTTATTCTGGAAGTCCTGCGAATTTAGCGGTCTATCTTGCTACATGTAAACCGGGGGACACTGTATCGGGTCAGGCACTTGTTGCAGGGGGCCATCTAACCCATGGTCACTTTGTATCTGCGACAGGAATTTTTTATAAAACAGTCCAATATGGATTAATCAAAAATGATATTTATAGTGGCCGGGTGAAGGACCTTTTTGATTATGATCAACTAAAAAAAATTGCAAGAGATTATAAACCAAGATTAATCTGGGTTGGAGCGACCGCTTATCCGCTTGTGATTAACTTTGAGAAATTTGCTGAAATTGCTGATTCTATTGGAGCATATCTTGCTGCAGATATTTCTCATGTTGCTGGCTTAGTTATCGCAGGAGTTCACAAATCTCCAGTTCAATATGCTCACATTGTGACTACAACCACTCATAAAACACTTCGTGGACCTCGAGGAGCCATGATTATGGTGACAAATAAAGGTCTCAAAAAAGATCCGGAATTGCCAAAAAAAATCGATATGGCAGTTTTCCCCGGGCTTCAAGGAGGGCCGCATGACAATACAACTGCGGCAATTGGAGTCGCCTTAAATGAAGCCGGTCACCCCGGCTTTAAAAAATATGGTACCCAGATTGTAAAAAATTCTAAAGCACTAGCGAAAACATTAATAAAAGGCGGAATTGATTTGGTCGGCGCGGGATCTGAAAATCATCTTCTTCTTGCGAGCTTAACAAAGCAATTGGGTCCAGGCGGAGGGATTTTTGCTCAAAAAGCACTTGATCTTGCAGGCTTAACTCTGAATAAAAATACTGTGCCCGATGAACCCATGTCACCATTTTACCCATCAGGGATAAGACTTGGCACACCCGCATCAACTACTCGAGGGATGAGGGAAAAGGAAATGGAGTTTATTGGTAAGCAGATCTTAAAGGTAGTAGAGCTCATTCGTAATTATCGATTGCCGGAAAAGAAAGAGGAAAGAAAAAAATATATTTCTAGTTTCCAGGAAGTGATGGAGAAAAATAAGGATATCAAAAAAATAAAAGAAGAGGTAAAAAGATTTGCCCTTAGATTCCCAATTCCTTAATGTTATTCATGTAGTAATATTGTCATAAAATACATAAGGATAATTCCTGCAATAAAAGGTAAGACCTGAGCCCATTTTTTTTGTTTTCTGTACTCTTTATGGAGGCCTGGGATAAGGTCGCTTCCGGCTATATAGATAAATATTCCTGACGAAAATGAAAGTAAGATTGGTAAAGAATTTTTAAGAGAATTCAAAAAGTAAAAGGCAATAATTCCACCTGCTATCGCGGTCAATGCTGAAAATAAATTTAATATCAAGGCCCACGTTTTACTTAGTCCGGAATGAATGAGAATTCCTAGATCTGCGATTTCTTGGGGGACTTCATGGGCAGCTATCGCAAAGGTTGTAATAATACCAAGTGTTAAGCTTGTGCCAAAGGCGGAAGCGATAACGACCCCATCGATAAAATTATGTATCCCATCTCCAATTATGATTAGGAAAAGTGAGGGCTTAATCCCGTGGGTCGACTCATGATGATGAAACCAAAGGACAAATCTTTCAAGGAAAAATGAAAAGAGTATACCAATAAATACCGGTGTAAAAATATTAACTTTGGTGCCTTCTGAAAGCTCAAGCGCTTCAGGTAGTAAATCCAAAAATACCGTAGTTAAAATTACTCCGGCCGCGAATGCGACCATATATGGAATAATTTTTTTAGTAAGTAAAGTTTTTTGGATAACAACAATACCACCAATAAGGGAAATTAAGCTAATAATAATGTTTGCAATAATAATCGAATTAAGGATACTCATTGGCAGTCAGGGCAAAGCCCAAAAAATTCTAATTTATGCTCCTTTATTAAGAATTTAGTTTTTTTAATATTAGCCAATATTTTGTCTTCATTCATCTTAATATCTTCTATATCTCCACAGTTTTCGCAGAAAAAATGGTGGTGATGTGAATTTTCTTCCTTTAATTCAAATCTTTTTTTTCCCTCACCAAATAAAATGACACTGATAAGGTCAGATTTCTCCATTAAGTCAAGATTCCTGTAAATTGAGGCGAGATTTATTTTTTCATCATTATTTTTAAGAGAATTAAATATTTCTTGCGCAGTAATCGGCTTTTTAGAATTCGAAAGTGCTTTAAATATATTCTTTCTTGTCTTTGTATATCTTTGCCCAATCATGCAAGTATTATTGCAAATAATTCGCAATAAATCAAGTCTGTAATGTTATGGTGGAATTTCAGCCGGTTTTCAGCTAATAGGATATAATTTAGCTCATGAGAATATTGGTCGTTGAAGACGAGCACAGAATCGCCAATTCAATTAAAAAAGGATTGGAGCAGGAAAAATACGCGGTTGATGTCGCCTATACAGGAGAAGACGGATATGACTTGGCGTCAAGCGAAGAATACGATGTCTTAATCCTTGATTTAATGCTTCCAAAAATGGACGGGATTACAATTTGCCGGGAGCTACGAAAAAATAATAAACATGTTCCGATATTAATTTTGACCGCTAAAAGTCAGTTAGAAGATAAAGTGGTGGGGCTTAACTCGGGAGCAGACGATTATTTAACCAAGCCTTTTTCTTTCGAAGAACTAATAGCGAGGATAAGGGCGCTTGTTAGACGTCCAAAAATTAATTTAGGATCCGTTTTGAAAGTTGCCGACTTAACACTCGACACATTAACATTTGTGGCAAAAAGGGGTAAAGAAAACATTACGCTTTCGAGTAAAGAATTTTCACTCCTTGAGTATTTAATGAGAAATTCAGGAAAAATTTTAAGCAAAGATAACATTATTTCCCATGTTTGGGACTATGATGCCGATATTTTGCCAAATACAGTTGAGGTCTATATAAAAGCTTTACGGAATAAAATAGATCATGGCCATAAAAAATTATTAATTCAAACAGTGAGAGGATTTGGGTACAAACTGACAAATTAAAGATGTTTATCAAGGCTCGATTGAAATTGACCGCCTATTATCTGCTAATCATAATGATAATAAGCCTATTTTTTAGTGTCGTTATTTATCGCAATGCATCTAACGAACTTGAAAGAGTAGCTAGGCTTCAGAGATTTAGTTATGAACAACGATATGAATCATTATTTTACAATTCATCTCAGATATTAATTGAGGATGATTTAATTGAAGAGGCAAGGCACAGAATATTTTTAAGCTTAGTAATCATTAATTTGTCAATATTTATGTTTTCTTCTGGATTAGGTTATTTCCTCGCAGGGAAAACACTTAAGCCAATTGCAATAATGATCGAGGAACAAAATCGTTTCGTATCTGACGCATCCCATGAATTAAAAACTCCGCTTACCTCTTTGAAAAGCGCCTTTGAAGTAAATCTCAGAGATAAAAAATTTGATATAAAACAAGCAAAAGAACTAGTCGCAGAAAGCATCCAAGAAGTTGATAAGCTTCAAATTTTATCGGAAAATCTTCTCCGAT
>LBQC01000004.1 GCA_000990565.1 Candidatus Roizmanbacteria bacterium GW2011_GWA2_35_19
ACCGCTGTCCAAGCAGATAAAATCGCATCGGACAATATAAATCTTTTTCAAAAAAGAGAGTTCCTAAAAAAGACCGGCTCGAACCTAACCCTCAAAGACAGAATAGTCGATTGTGACCTTCCGGAACAGTGGGCGGCGCTGCTGCGCCGCCCGACAAGTCGCAATCAGGAGCGGGATACGAGAATTGAACTCGCTTCTCATCCTTGGGAAGGATGCATACTACCGGTGTACTAATCCCGCGCTACCTCAATATTATATCCAATATTATCTATGTTTGAAAGTTTAATAGTTACTCAGATATAATATGCGAATGGAAATTGCAGTTTTTGGTGGTGGATGTTTTTGGTGTCTAGAAGCAGTATTCAAAGAAATAAAAGGCGTACAAAGTGTAATGCCTGGTTATGCTGGTGGTGATCAAGATTTTCCAAATGAATTTGAGGTCCACTCTGGCTTTACCGGTCATGCAGAAGTTCTAAGAATAGAATTTGATCCCAGTACTATTTCATATAGTGACTTACTTGATATCTTTTGGTCGATTCATAATCCGACAAGTCTAAATCGGCAGGGGAATGACATAGGACCTGAATATAGATCAATAATTCTTTATACAAGCGAATCTCAAAAAGACGAAATAAACAAATCAATAAAACTATTAAAAGAAAGTAAAAAATACAAAGAGCCAATTTTAACTGAAGTTGCCCCGCTCGACAAATTCTATGATACTGAAGAGTACCATCAAAATTACTTTGAGAATCATAAAGATGAGCCGTATTGTCAATTGATGATATTGCCTAAACTTCAAAAATTTAAAGAAGAATTCAAAGAGAAAGTAAAATGAGATTAGCGAGGGATTGAGAGCACCATACCAACCTCGATATTGTCGGGGGATGATAGATTATTTGCCTGTAAAATCCTTGTCCAAGCATTAAGATCTCCGTAAACTTTAAGTGCGATAATAGACAAAGAATCTCCAGGCTGGACAACGTATTTATCTTTGGAATATATAACTTGAGAAGTTGCAGAGGCGGAGATATCTCCTATGGTTGCTTCTCTTCTTTTTACATTAGGAATAAAGATTTTTGATCCGGTTTCTAAAATTGAAGCATCATTCAATTTATTGGCAATTGAGATGTCATAAGCATTAAACCCTGAACCATAAAATTTTTCAGCTATATGCCATAGATCGTCACCTTCCTCAACAATGTATGTTTTTGCTTCTCTTTTGACAACGATTTTATTCTGAACTTTTTTCACGGGGATTGAGAATTTAGGCAAATTAATGGCAAGATTAAAATTGATATTTTTTAAGAAGTGTTTGTAGGTTAAAGAGGAGATTAGAAATGCAACTAACATTCCAAGGATTAGATTAATATACTTTTCCTTAACCGTTGCAAAAAACAAATCCTGGTAGTTTATATATTTTATATACCGCTTTTTCATAGAATATGAAGAATTATACAATATAGAAGCGCTAAATTACAAGATGTGCCTCTTCCACTGGACCAGTGGAAGAGGCACAGACGGGCTCGACATGTCCTACGAAGTTGGACGTCGAGCAATTGGCTATGTATTACACGTATGTTTTGAAAAGTAAGAAGGATGACGGGTTATATATAGGGTCAACAAGTGATTTGGTAGAAAGAGTTAAACAGCATAATAATGGCAATGTGCAATCGACAAAGAATAGAAGACCACTTTTTTTGCTATATTATGAAGCGTGTATAAGTAAACAAAAGGTTGAAAAAAGAGAAGAGTACTTTAAAACAGGTTTTGGTAGAGGGTTTTTGAAAAGTAGAATGTAACACTCTAGATTACCTCGTAACCAAGACGATGAAAAGTTATCTAGTTGTTTGCTAAAGCGGTCGTAGCTCAATTGGCTAGAGCAATTCCCTGTCACGGAATAGGTTGCGGGTTCGAGTCCCGTCGATCGCGCTCGAAAATAACACTTTTTCTTTCTTTTTGCTACACTTATACAAAGTGAAAAGTATAGCTAAGTTTTGTTTTTCTAAAAAATATCTTTATATTCTACTTGTTGTAGTTCTTTTAATTACTTACTTATTATTTTCAAATTCCACCGTTAAACAAAAAAACGTAATACAAAGTAAAGCAGCTCCACCAGCAATAATTGGAGGACAAGATGTAAAACCTGGAGAATTTCCAGAGGTAACTCTTATAAGAGGGTTTAATGATGAATATGATTCTATTTGCACAGGTACATTAATAGCTCCCAGATGGGTTTTGACTGTGACACATTGTTTAGGTGATGAATGGAAGGAAATATATGTTTCAGTAGGAATTACAAACAAAAGCGAGATTAATAAAAGCTTAATTCGGGCTATTAAAAGATTTACATTTTTTCCTGGTTTTCCCTTTAATGATGTAGGGTTAATTCTACTTGGTAGGGAAGTCTCAGGGGTTAAATATCCAAAACTACCAAATTTCGACCTTGATAGGGATATCTTTAAAAAAGGCAATCTTACAACCGCGGTTGGTTGGGGATTTGTCGGTTATACGCCTGTAATAAGTCCTACACCTATGCTGCCTATAGAAACTGATAAGTTACAAAAAATAGTCGTACCAATATATTCCGACATAAAAGATGATTTTTTGAAATATAGATTTTTCACAATTGGGGAGCCAGGTAAACAGATAATAGATTCAGCGGACTCAGGAGGCCCAGTTTTCTATAAAAAAAATAACACTCTTTATTTGATAGGAATCAATTCTTATATTGAATCCCGCGACCAAATTTTAAATGCTGTCGTTAATGTCGCAAAATATACAGATTGGATTAACAAGCAAATTTTAAAATATACCAGTGTATATCCTACGTTAACTCCAGCGCCGTTTGTATTAAATAATAATTACGATGAAGAATGGAAAATTTGCTCTCATTTCAAAACAGTGGATGAATGTGATCAAATGAGCGGACTTTTTGGGTGTGGATTTCAAACAATTTGTAATGTATGTATGCCTTGGAATCATACAGACATCGACTATGATGACTGCCAAGGTATCATAGAGAAGATAAATAAAATTAAATTAACAGTAACGCCTACCTCAACTCCAAAACCGACAATTATTAATAGAGGAAGATAAGTTTTATAGAGGAATCGGGCTCGTTTATCCTGAACGAAGCTGAAAGAAGTCCCGTCGATCGTGCAAGATAGATAAGTGATAATAAAAAATGAATTTTCACCCCCCTCTACACACTTATTATACTTGCATAGACTCATATTCAATCTTATCGAATTAAGAATGTACGTGGTATAGAAGTAAGCCTATAGTCGTGATATAATTTGAAGCTATGAGTGAGATACCGCTTAGAATTCCAGGTAGGGCTGGCATGAGGGATTGTCATATAAGTTCGCAAGGAAGAATTACTTTAGAAGAAGCCTTTGTAAATGTTGAGGATAAAGGCATTATTAAGGAGCCTTTCTTTACAGCAACGCTCCCAGAATTAAAAATTTAGTGGTTGCGGCTCAAGGATTAACCACAGAACAAATTGCTTTAAAAATAGGCAGAACCAAAAATGGAGTAAGACAGACACTGGATAAAATGCGAAGAAATAATAAAGTATACAAGACGGCCTCCTTAGTAGCGATTGCTACAGAGTTAGATTTAATAAATCCATTAGCGATAGAAGGAATAAAAATTTGCGCAAGAAGTCAGCAAAACAGCTCTCCGATAAATGTTACGGATGATTTTAAACAAATTGGCGTTGAACTTAAAGTTTAAAATATATGGCTGTATATAGGAAATTAATATTCATCCGTGGATGATATCGGAAGTTATTGATGGGGGAGATAGATGGACAGCTATCCGCCAAAATACACCTGAATACGAAGCGATTGATACGACCACCTTAACTCAGAAAAGTCGAATTTTATTTGGCAAACATCATCATTGGGGAAAAATGACTTACATGAAAGGAAAACACTGTCCTCTTAAATAAATTTATATAAATAAATACAAACAACTTTATTTCTTTGGTTATAATAAGTTCCAAATTGACAAATATAAGTTGGTTTTACTATAATCATTTCGTGGATATTGATACCTTAAAAAAATACTTTTCTTACTTTTTGATGGCATGTGGACTACTTGTAGTTGTGATGATGGTATATACGACTTTACTTATAAGCAGATATGCTCAGGAGGAACAAAGGATTAAAGAAAGCTACGCAGAAGAAGAAAATATGACCCCTACTCCAGTGCCAACAATTATCCAGAGAATAAGAATTCCTTAACTGATCTTTTTTTTCAAATCGTCCAGCGCTTCTTTTAGAAGTGGATTTTTAATCACTGACTCTGCTGTTATGAAAAATTCTGACAAATCGACTTTCTGCTCCTTCTGATATTCATAAGCTTGGATAACCATTTCCAATTTATCAATTTCCCAAAAAACAATAGCTTCCTTTGTTTTTCTTTCTATCATTTCATTGAAAAGTTTATAGTACTCTTCTTCATATTCCCAAAGAATCGACTTAATAGCTTCTTTTTCAATTTTTTCCTTCTTTTTCCGAGCTTCCAAATCAAGGTTTTTGCCCCTTTGGACAATTAAATCACCGGTTGAGATTTCACCTAGATCATGGATTATGGCCATTTTTATAAGTTTTGCTTGATCGACATTTAGGGAGGAGGCTAAGACCATTGCAAGTACTATCGTTCTAAATGCATGTTCCGCAACACTTTCAGGATTTTTTATATTTTTCTCAACCCAACCCGATCTTTTTAATTTTTTGGAGATACCAACTTGAAAAGCAAGATTCAAGATATTCATGTGAAAATTATAGCATTATTAGGGAGAGTAAATCTGCTCAAATTCATCTGGATATTGATCACAAATACTTAACAATACGTGTAAGTTTTGCTTTCCCTTCAAGTACGGCCCATTTAAAAACAATTGTTCATGACCTTTGAAGTTCTTCTAGAATAAATGCCTTCGTAAAACGTAAGCAAATTCAAGCAGGTTTACTTTCCTAATTTATTCATTATAACACAAGTTTTCTAAATATGTTGGGTGTTTTTAAATGTATTTATTGATATAATAAAATTAGTTATTAGTTAAAAATAATTATGTCACTTGCACTAATCGGATTGGTTGCTGTTTTTGCCATTTATTTAATTGGCCAATATAATGGATTTATTGTCTTAAAGACAAGGATTCAGGAAGCGTTATCTGGGATTGATGTCCAGCTTAAAAGAAGGGCTGATTTAATTCCCAATTTAGTTGAAACTGTTAAGGGCTATGCAAAACATGAGAAGTCTGTATTTGCAGAAGTCACAAAGGCTAGATCTTCTCTTATGAATGCCGGAACTCTTGGTGAAAAAGCCAAGGCTGACAATATGTTAACAGGAGCTTTAAAATCACTTTTTGCGGTCGCTGAAGCTTATCCTGAACTTAAAGCCAGCACTAACTTTCAAGACTTACAGAGGCAACTTGAAGATACAGAAGATAAAGTCGCTTATTCAAGACAGTTTTACAATGCCAATGTCCTTGATTTTAATAATAAAGCTCAGATGTTTCCAACTAATATAATTGCCAATGTATTCGGATTTAAATTGTTCGAATTTTTTGCAGCAACTGAAGAAGAGAGAAAGAAGATTTCGGTTAATTTCTAATTTCTAATTAACCTAAAAAATCACAAGCAACGAAAAACAAGATACAAACAATTTTCAATTATCAAATTACAAACGTTTTAAATTTTATATTTGTAAATTGTGATTTGTTTGTTTCTTGTGAATTGGATCTTGGGACTTCTTTAGAATAATTAGAAATTAGGTTAATTAGGTTAATTTTAATGACAACATATTCCCAGATATCCCGAAACAAAATAAAGACGTATTTAATCATGGGGATTTTTATTTTTGTGTTTACGGGTTTTTTTTATCTTTTGGGGAAGTACTACGAATCTCCGGGTCTTTACCTCTTCATGGGTCTGTCAATCTCATTGTTATCGACGTTTATAAGCTATTACTATTCAGATTCGGTTGTTTTATTTACTACTGGGGCAAGACCAGCTGATAAAAAAACTTACTTTAATTTTTATACAGTAGTTGAGAATCTTTCTATTGCGTCAGGTCAACCGATGCCAAAAATTTATGTAATTCAGGATGATTCACCAAATGCTTTTGCAACTGGCCGTGATCCAAAAAATTCGGTAGTTTGCGCGACGACCGGACTACTTAAAATACTTGACCGCTCAGAGCTTGAAGGGGTTATTTCTCACGAATTATCACATATTAAAAATTATGACATTTTACTTTCTTCACTTGTTGCAGTACTGGTAGGAACTATCGCGATTATTTCTGACTGGGTGATGAGGAGTTTTTGGTGGGGTCATAGAGGTCGAAATAACGACCGAGAAAATAAAAGTCCAATTTTTTTCATTATTTTTATTTTAATTTTAATTATAACTCCGATTGTAGCAACAATTATCCAACTTGCCGTGTCTCGAAAACGTGAGTTTTTAGCCGACGCGTCAGGAGCTCTTCTTACTCGAAACCCAGACGGATTAGCATCGGCGCTAGCCAAAATTTCGGGCTACCCATATCCTTTAAGAAACGCATCTTCCTCAACTGCCCATTTATTTATAAGCAATCCACTTAATAAGAAGGGGGCTATGTCATGGCTTGGAAATTTATTTTCCACCCACCCACCGGTCGAGGAAAGAATAAAAATATTGAGAAGCATGTAAGTAAGTCCGTAAAGTCGAAAGTCTGTAAAGTCTATAAAGTCAATTTTTTTAACTCGATGGACTTTAAAGACTTTATAAACTTTATAGACTAATTGTATGTGTGGAATAGCCGGGTTTTATGGTTTTTCGGATGAAAAACTTATAAAAAATATTTCTGAACAATTAAAGCATCGCGGTCCTGATGGAGAGGGGTATTATCGTGGGGAAAATATCACCTTACTTAATCGAAGATTGGCAATAATTGACGTAAAAGGAGGAGATCAGCCTATATTTAACGAGGATAAAAGTATTGTAGTTGTATATAACGGCGAAATCTATAATTATCTAGAACTTCAACAAGAACTTGTAAGAAGAGGCCATAAATTTTCTACAAAATCAGACACAGAAGTTATAATCCATGGATATGAAGAATGGGGTAATCAAAGCTTTGATAAATTAAATGGGATGTTTGCTATTGCGCTTTATGACATTAAGAAAGAAAAATTAATACTCGTCCGAGATCAGTTTGGGATTAAGCCGCTATATTACTCTTTACTAAAATCCAAAGAAGATAGTTTTATATTTTCTTCGGAAATTAGGCCGATTTTTCATTCAGGCTTAGTAAAAAAACAACCAAATGACAGGATAATTTATCGATACTTAAAATATCGAATTCACGATGATCAAAAAGAGACGTTTTTTAAAGATATTTTTAGGGTTATGCCGGGAGAGGTAATTGAGATTAGAAATCCAAAATCCGAAATCCAAAATCCAAAACAAATCCAAAATCTGAATATCGAATATCAAAAATATTCTAAATTGGAAGAAGATTTGTTGAGCCTGCACGACCTCGGAGGTCGTGGGGAGAGCGTGGAGACGTTCCAAAAGGAGCTAATTAAGGCGATAAAATACAGATTGATCTCCGAAGTACCGGTTGGTACTTGTCTTTCTGGTGGCCTTGATTCATCAACGGTGGTATCAGTCGTTAATCGATTACTTAAAGATAGAGTAAAAGAGGCAGAATCAGTCGGAAAGATACAAAAAACTTTTTCAGCAGTTTTCCCAGGTGGCGCCAACGACGAAGAAAAGTATATCGATGAACTAAAAAAGCAAATCTCCCCACTTCGCCAAAGCTTCCCCCTTCGTCAAGACTTCGGTGGACAAGTCGAGGGGCAAGCAAATCTCAAATCTTATAAGATTTATCCAAAGCCTGAGGAGTTTTTTAAAGATTTAGAAGACTTTGTGAGAACACAAGAGGAGCCAACAATTTCGACTGGTCCTTACGCGCAGTATAAAGTAATGCAAAGGGCCCATAAGGAAGTAACTGTACTACTTGATGGTCAAGGGGCCGATGAGATGATGGCAGGATATCTTCCATATTATTTCGTATATCTACGGCAACTTTGGAAAACCAAAAAATATCTAACTTTTTTTAAAGAAACTATTTTAGCGAGAGACGTTGTCATTAAATATATAAAAGAAAAATTTACTAAAACCATATCATCGGCAGAATTAATGAATGCAGATTTTGTCAAGACATACCTGGCTGAGAAATTTAAAGTTGAAAACGACAATCTCAAAAAACGTCTAGTTGAAGACATCTTTAAAAATAGCCTTCAGTCTCTTTTAAGATATGAAGATAAAAATGCAATGCGATTTTCGATTGAAGGCAGAGTGCCTTTCTTAGATTTTAATTTATTAAAATACTTGTTTTCTTTACCTGATGAGGCGATTATTAAAGACGGGTGGAATAAATATATTTTAAGAAAAGCTACTGAAGACCTACTTCCTGAGCTCATTAATAAAAGAAGAAATAAAATTGGGTTTACTACACCTGAATATGAATGGTTTATGAGAATGAAGAATAAAATTTACATGATTTTTTCAAGTAAAGAATTTGGGGGTAGGAAATATTTTAATCAAAATAGCATCCTTGCTGCTTTTCAGGATTTTATTGAAGGAAAAACGACTGACACAATGATCTTTTGGAGATTTTTAAATGTTGAATTATGGTTAAGGGAGTTTTTTGATAGTCGTAAAGTCTATAAAGTCGTAAAGTCTATAAAGTCAGATTTTAAGCCTAATAAAGGGAAAAAAATAGAAATAAAAGTTGGTAATGAAAAATATGATCGGTATCCGATCAAAACAGAGTTATTTAAAAAAGGTGACGATTATGAAAAGAAAATAACCGAGATTGTGAGGAAGCTTTTTGACCCTTCGCTCGGTCAGCTTCGCTTCCTTACTCAGGGTCAAAAAGAAAAGAAATGGTTTATAGTAGTTAGCGAGAAAGTAATAGCAATTGCCCAAGGAAGAAGTTATTTTATATGGGACATACGCCCAAGTTTTTTTGCTAAGTTACTTTCTAAATATGTAAAAAAGACACCTTTTGGAATAGGACTCGGCAGCCCATATACCATGCAACTTGCCATTAATGAAGTTGGATTATTTAAAATTAGTTATAGTGCGATTCTAGCATATCTAGGTAAGCTCGTTGGAATTAATGGTTTGTTTTATAGATTGACAGGGCCGGTTGTAAGATCGATTGACGGCCCAACAGAATATTCGCTATATCCATCAAATGTATCGGCAAAATTAGGGCCAAAAAATCCACAACTTGTTGCGGAAAATATCAAATCACAATCCGCCAGCTGGCGGACAAATAATAAATCAATATCAAATTTTTTAGGTGCGGTTATAATTGACGCGAATGATTTGGGCAGGAATGTCCTTGGTAATTCAACTGGATTATCTGATAAATTAGTTGAGGAGATTATGAGGGATAACCCGATGGGGCAAAGCAACGAGCAAACACCGATTGTGTTAGTTAGAGAATATTAAAGAGATCAAAATTACCTTACAGGAAAAACCGCCTTTACAGGGACAAACGGACTTTTCCTCATTTGAATTGGGCTTAAATCAGCATTCATCATTAGGTTGAAGATAGTAGCAAAAGGGTCTATAAAAGTTGGCTGCTTAAGATTAGACAAAAGATTTTCTTTTTGAAAAAACGTCATAGGCGATCCCTCTTCATTAGACTTTATATCATCTATGACAGCTGTAGCAGGATCACTTAGTAGAGGTACATAAAATAACCGATAATTTTTTTGACTTCGTGGCTCATAGACATTAACTTCAAAATGAGCTTTTTTTTCGGGAATTGATTCCAAACCCGCTCTACTTAGGCTTTTCATATTATGATCGTCATCAAGATCAACATATATCGAAAAACCGGCAACAACAGGCTCTTGATCTTCCAATATGCTCTTATCAAATTTATTATCAACTAAAATACCCACTCTTTTAGGCGTATCTGTTAAGTACATTTCATATCCATTATTGGCTTCTCCTACATAATAATCGCTTGTATCACTATCGGTATGAGTTGCAGCATGAGAAGACTTATATATTCTAAACCACTCGTGAATTTTTCTTTCAGCTCCTGACATTTGGGATTATTATAGCAAGCTATTTCATATATTTCAATATATTTAATTAAAAATAAGATATAATTTTTGCATGTCATTTGTTCACTTACATCTTCACACCGGTTATTCTCTACTTGATGGGTTAAATCGAATTGACGATGTGATTTCAAAGGCGATTGAGTATAAAATGCCAGCGGTTGCGATCACCGACCACGGCTCTTTATATGGGGCATTTAAATTCTATGTCAAAGCTAAAGAAGCTGGAATAAAGCCGATTATTGGAGTCGAGGCCTATAAAGCCAAAAATTCACGACTTGATAAACAAAATGGGGTTGACCGCGATCAGTATCATTTAACCCTCTTAGCTAAAAATTTAGCAGGATATAAAAATCTTCTTAAATTAATAACTGCGGCGAACCTAGAAGGTTTTTACTACAAACCTCGGATTGATTTTGAAATTTTAGAGAAATATAGCGAAGGTTTGATTGTCTTATCAGGTTGTTTAAACGGAGAAATTTCCTCACTTTTGTCCCAATCTCAGGATAAGGAAGCTGAAAAAATTCTCGAAAAGTACATAGAAATTTTTAAAGATGACTTTTATTTAGAAATTCAAAGGCACCCAAAGTCACAAGAGCTTGATGACGTCAATTTAAAACTAATTAAATTATCTAGAAAATATGGAGTGGCGCTTGTTGCGACCAATGACGTCCACTATCTTAATGCAGAAGATGCATATGCTCAGGAAATTTTGCTTTGTATTCAAACCCAGCGGACAATCCTTGAAAAGAACAGGACGATGACAATGGTTGATATCCCTGACTACTATTTTAAATCACCAGCGGAAATGAAAGGTCTTTTTATAGATCTCCCTGAGGCAATTGAAAACACCTTAAAAATTGCGGAAAAATGCAATCTTGAAATCCCGATGGGTAAGTGGATACTTCCAGAATTTGAAACACCGAAAGGGGAGACAGTCGAAAATTATCTAAGAAGCTTAGTCACAGAAAGAATATCACGAGTCGCCTTATATGACCAAGAGGTTGTAAATAAAAGAGTAGAGTATGAACTAAAAATAATTACTACAAAAGGGTATGCTACATACTTTCTAATTGTTTCTGATTTTGTAAACTGGGCAAAGCATCAGAATATTGCCGTTGGGCCGGGGCGAGGATCAGTTGCCGGGTCACTAGTTGCCTACATTTTAGGGATCACGGATATTAATCCAATCGACTATAATCTTCCTTTTGAAAGATTTCTTAATCCAGAGAGACCGACCCCCCCAGATATCGATATTGACTTTGCTGATACAAGACGTGATGAAGTTCTTCATTATGTAACCAAAAAATATGGAGAAGATAAAGTGGCTCAAATTATAACCTTTGGTTCAATGGAAGCCAGACTTGCAGTACGTGATGTCACCCGAGCCCTAGGATTATCTTACAGTTATGGTGACCGGCTCGCTAAGATGATTCCCTTCGGCAAACAGGGTTTTTCAATGACAATATCAGCTGCTCTTGAAGAGTCGGCCCAACTTAAATTTGCCTATCAGACAGAGCCTGATACTAAAAAAGTCCTTGATATAGCCCGAAAACTTGAGGGGTTACCTCGTCATTCATCAGTTCACGCGGCCGGCGTTGTCATATCAGATGTTAATATGACCGAGTATGTACCGCTGCAGCGAGACTCTAAGGAAGGAAAAATTATAACCCAATATGACATGTACTGTCTCGATTTAAATGCAGTCTCAAATCAAAAGGCAATCGGGTTATTAAAGGTCGATTTTCTAGGTCTTCGAAATTTAACGATTATAGAAAAAGCACTCGAGTATGTGGAAAAAATATCAGGAAAAAAGATCGATATCCACCATGTACCGCTTGATGATAAAAAAACCTACGAATTAATTTCTAAAGGAAATACGATCGGTGTTTTTCAACTTGAATCAGGAGGAATGAGACACTTGGCGAAAGACTTAAAACCGAATAAGATCTCAGATATTATGGCCATGGTTGCCTTATATAGACCGGGCCCAATGGATCTTATCCCGACCTTTCTTGAAGGTAAGGCTAATCAGAAGAAAATAAAGTATCTCCACCCAGATCTAAAATCAATTTTGGAGGAAACTTATGGAATTTTGGTTTACCAAGAACAGGTAATGGAAATTGCCAATAAAATTGCAGGTTATAGCATGAGTGAAGCTGATAATTTAAGGATGGCGATGGGCAAAAAGAAAAAAGAACTGATGAAAAAGGAAAAGGAAAAATTCTTTAAAGGGTGCATCAAAAATAACTATAAAAAAACAGTCGCAGAATCGTTGTGGAATTTTATGGAAAAGTTTGCGGCTTATGGATTTAACAAGCCACACTCAGCGTCCTACGGACTTATTGCCTATTGGACAGGGTATATAAAATCTAATTATCCGGTTGAGTTTATGACTGCCCTGCTGTCGTCTGAGCTTCAGGGAGTGGCCGGGCCAATGCGCGAGATTAAGATGTCACAGGCTATTGAGGAATGTAAGCGAATGGATATAACAGTGCTTCCACCAGATATTAATAAATCCGATTACAGTTTTAGTATTGAAAATGGATTAATTAGATTTGGACTTTCAGCAATAAAAAATGTCGGACAAGCGGCTATTGAGTCAATAATTGAAGCACGAGATAAGGAAGGCTTTAAGAGTTTTAAGGACTTTTTATCAAAAATAGATTTAAGGAAAGTTAATAAAAAAACCGTTGAAAGCTTGGTTAAGGCAGGCGCTTTCTTGAAATTTGGAAATAAAGCCACAATTCTTGGTAACTATCCAGAAATGGTATTGGATCTACAAAAAGCTAAAATTAAGCAAGATAAAGGCCAATTCGATCTTTTTGATGATCCAAAAGCTACAAAATCAATACTTGACAACTTCAGAAATATTCCCGAATTTAAAGAAGATGAGCTCTTTAGTATGGAGAGAGAAGTTATTGGATTTTTGATTGGTAAAAATCCAATGCTAAAGTATAAGAATATTATTGAGAAGAAAGTGACTCATAAAATTGGAGAAATAACTGATAAAGACGTTGATAAATCAATAATCATTGCTGGGATTGTCAGTGGAAAGAAAGCCTTAAAAACAAAGAAAGACAATTCTGAAATGGCGGTGATTCAGATTTTTGATGATACCGGGACTATTGAAGTTGTCGTCTTTCCAAAATCATTTGCAAAATTAAAACAAATTTTACTAATTAACAGAATTATTATGTTGAAGGGTAAAGTAAATGATAGGGAAAATCGGCTTGGAATAATCATGGAAAACGCAGTCGACTTGGAAACGGTAAATACGAAATAAAAGCTAATTTTAGGTCATTTCGAACGAAACGAAGTGAAGTGAGAAATCTAGTCCCGACGTTTCGTCGGGACGTAACGCTTCGCTGGATTTCTCGCTAACGCTCGAAATGACTATTAATTTATTTATTAATTATTTGTTACCTGCCTGCCGGCAGGCAAGTTAAATTGTAGATTTGTTATTTGACATTTATGAGAGAATATAAGGGTTTTGATAAAAACTTTGATTTAAAACAAATAGTCGTACCTTCTAAAATAAAGCGAAATGATAGCTATCTTCTTGCAAAGTATGCCAATATTGGATATTATTTATTAACGCCGATATTAATTGGTGTTTTTGGTGGTCTTTCAGCTGATTTAGTGTTGAAAACCGGAAGAACTTTATTTATACTTGGCTTTTCACTTGGAGTAGTTGGTACCTTTTATAATTTATACAAACTTTATCTAGATGAGCGAGACAGTACTTGAGGAGACACTCGTTGAGACTTCTAAAAAGGGCATTCAAATCTTAACCGAAATGCCGGCTATCAGTATCAAAGCCGAACCATTGACTCACATTTTTGACTTCAAATTCACTAATTCACAACTTTTATCAATAATTGTCATTATTTCCTTTCTATTAATGGCTCTAAGGTACTCAAAGGAATCAAAACAAAAAATAAAAAGCGGTTTTTATTATTTTATGCACTTTATAATTAGCTCAATTTATTCACTTTTCAAAACTGTCTTAGGCGAGAAAATAAATTACTTTTTTCCATTAATTTTCTCCTTTTTCGCTTACATATTACTTCAAAACTGGTTTGGTTTACTGCCTGGAGTTGGTAGCATACTTCTAAAAATCGAAGAAAATGGTCACCAACTTTTTGCGCCAATCCTGCGTGGAGGAAACGCAGATTTAAACGGTACTTTTGCTCTCGCAATTATTTCCGTCGTTATGATCCAGGTCTATGGAGTTAAATTTTTAGGATTTGGTGGATACCTTAAAAAATTTATTAACTTAAGTAATCCAATAAATTTTGCGTTAGGTTTTTTGGAGATTGTGTCTGAATTTTCAAAAATTTTATCTTTCTCTTTTAGGTTATTTGGGAACATATTTGCAGGCGAGGTGCTGCTCACCATTGTTGCCTTTTTAGTACCAGTATTAGCCTCTTTTCCTTTTATACTTCTTGAAGTATTTGTTGGATTTATTCAAGCTTTAGTATTTAGCATGTTGACATCGGTATTTATAAGTGGAGCTATCGCGAAACACCACTAGTAATGATAAAATAAATAAATAATCAAATAAATAAATTTATTTATTTGGCGGATTTAATTATTAATTAATTTTTAAAACGAGGGGGTGAAATAGAAATGGATGCTGAAACAATGAAACTTTTCGCTGTTGCATTAACAATGTCGCTAGGCGCACTAGGCCCAGCTATTGGAATTGGTATGATTGGATCTAAAGCGATGGAAGCGCTAGGTCGAAATCCTGAGGCTGAATCAGGGATACGAACCGCGATGATTTTATCAATTGCTTTCGCTGAAGCGGTCGCTATTTACGCGTTAGTGGTTTCGTTAATTTTGAAATTTACATAATTTAATTAGTATATGGAAAACTTAGGCATTGATATAAAGCTTTTAATTGCCCAAATGATTAATTTTGGATTGTTCTTTTTCATCATAAAAAAGTTTGTTACAAAGCCTTTTTTGAATTTTGTAGAAGATGAAAAAAACAAAGAAGCAGAAAAAGCAAGATTGATAGAAAAAATAACCAAGCAAGAAGAGGAATATGCAAAAAAAGAAAGAGACCTCCAAATGCGAATCAAAAAAGAGATGGAAAAAGCACTTCTTGCCGCTAAAAATGACGCAAAACTTGTCAAAGAGGAGATGATCAATGAGGCAAAATCAGAGGCGGCTGTCATCCGTGAGAACGCAAAAAAAGAAATAATTGAAGATAAAGAAAAGCTTTATAGTGAAATTAAGAGCAAGATCGCAGAATTATCACTTGTTGTTGTAAAGCAATCGCTCAGCGATGTCCTTGATGATTCAACTAAAAGGAAAATAAGCGAAAAGCTCATCGATAAATTGGGGAAAACTGTCAAATTATATGAAAATTGATCCGATTGTTAAAAAAGAATTAAAATTTAGACTAAACGAAGCCTTAGAGCAAAAGAAAAGGCAAGTTACTGTAATCTCTGCTTATCTGCTTAACAAATCTGACCAGTCGGAATTAATAAAGAAAATACCCGAGCTTAAGGAAGCAGGTGTAATTTATTCTGTTGATAGATCAATAATCGCAGGATATGTGATTAAAATTGGATCAAAAATTATTGATTTAAGTTTATTAGGCCAGTTACAAAGTTTTCAAAATATAATCTATGAAATTGATTGATGAATATCTGAAAGAAATTGAGAAAGAGTTAAAAAAACAAAAATCCAAAATAAAAGCCGAAGAATTTGGGTTAGTTGCTGAAGTTAAAGATGGCGTTGTAATTTTGGAAGGCTTGGATAATGTAACATTTGGAGAATTGGTCGAATTTGAAAGCAAAGTCACTGGCTATGTAGTTGATTTATCAGAAGATCAGGTTGGCGTCGTTGTCCTTGGTAACTATCTGAATATAAGAGCAGGGTCAAAAGCAACTGCGCTTGGGATTTCATTATCAATACCCGTTGCCGAATCGCTAATTGGTCGAGTAGTTGATTCGCTTGGAAATCCACTTGATGGAAAAGGAAAAATTAAATCAGATAAAAGGTATCCCCTTGAAAATATCGCACCAGGTGTTGTCAGAAGAAAATCAGTCACTGTTCCGCTTCAAACCGGAATTAAGGCAATTGATTCACTTATCCCAATCGGTCGCGGGCAGCGTGAACTTATCATTGGCGATCGAGGGACTGGCAAAACAACGATTGCAATCGACACAATAATTAATCAAAAAAGTGAAAATGTAATTTGTGTATATTGTGCGGTCGGACAAAAAAACTCCAAAGTTGCAACGACTGTTGATACTTTACAAAAAAAAGGGGCAATGGGTCATACTATTGTCGTGCATGCAGGATCTTCAGATTCGGTCGCCATGCAGTACTTAGCGCCATATGCAGCTGCATCAATTGCTGAGTATTTTATGGATAAGGGACGTGATGTACTAGTGATTTTTGATGATTTAACAAAACATGCTTGGGCATATCGACAGATTTCATTAATTTTGCGTCGTCCGGCAGGCCGGGAGGCTTATCCAGGCGATGTCTTTTACCTTCACTCTAGACTACTTGAAAGAGCTTGTAGGCTGGACGATAAATACGGAGGTGGATCAATTACCGCTCTCCCAATAATAGAAACACTTGAAGGTGATTTGTCATCCTACATCCCAACTAATGTAATTTCGATTACCGACGGACAGATTGTACTTGATATCGACTTATTCAATACCGGAATAAAGCCGGCAATTAATATCGGACTATCAGTATCAAGAGTCGGAGGTAATGCTCAAACAAAAATAATGAAATCGGTTGCAGGAAAGCTAAAACTTGACTTAGCCCAATATCGTGAGCTTGCTGCTTTTTCTCAATTTGAGTCTGAGCTTGACGAGGACACTCGAAAATTATTAAATCGAGGTGCAAAGGTAACTCAAATTTTAAAGCAAAAAAAAGGAGAGCCATATAGCCTAGCTCAACAAATAGCTATTATTTGGACAGCATCCAAAGGTTATCTAGATGAAGTACCGATTAAGAATCTTGAAGAATTTGAAAATAAACTGATGTCGGACTTAAAAAACAGAGGTAAAAAACTTCTTAGCAAGATAAATAAGGAAAAGGTCTTTACAAATAAAGAAGAGAAGGAACTTGAGGAATTTGTAAAAGTTAATTTACCCAATAAGTAATGAATATAAGAGAAGTTAGGAAAAAAATTAAGTCTAGTACGAATGTAAAAAAGATTACGAAAGCTTTAGAGATGGTTTCAGCGATAAAAATGAGAAAAGCCCAAAGCGAAGCAATCGAAGCTCGTGTGTACCAGACAAATTTAGAAGAGATTATCAAAAAAGTCGCCGCTAAAGCTGATCCAAAACTATCGCTTCTTTTACAGACTCAAAAAGATGCAATCGATCGGACTCTATCAATTGTTATATCAACCAATAAGGGGCTTTGTGGCTCATATAATTTTAACTTATATCGTTTTATAATAAAAAACAGTCAAGTTAAAAATTCCGATTTTATCGTTATTGGAAAAAAGGGTGGATTATTTATAAATAGCATTGGAGGTCAAGTTATAGCTGATTTTGCTGATAATCAGCCACTTGCCAATGTCTCTGCCATATTTCAATTAGTTATCGACGGATTTACAAAGAAAAAATATAATAAAGTAAATGTTTATTACAATAAATTTATCTCGACTTTAAAAAATGAGCCAATCGCCGAAACGATTTTGCCTGTCACCTATAAACAAGAAGAAAGCTTTATCAAAGAAAAAATCGAAGAATTCTTAATAGAGCCAGACCCGCGTGTACTTATTAATCAACTACTAAATAGTTATGTAGAGGAGAAAATCCGAGACTGCCTCATTCAGGCAATTGCAGGAGAGCACTCATCGCGAATGATTGCAATGAAAAATGCTACTGAAAATGCCAATGATGTTATTTATAATTTAACGCTTTTACGGAATAAAATTAGACAAGAGAAAATAACCTATGAATTATTAGATATGATGACGGCAAAAGAGTCGGTTGAGAGTTAAGAATTGCTAATTGCTAATTGTTAATAGTTAATTGATAAATTATGACAGAAGGTAAAATTATTTCGGTTAGAGGAGTAGTTGTTGATGTTGAATTTAAACCCGGTGAAACTCCAAAAATTTATGATGCTTTATTAATTAATAATAATTCAATCAAAAACCTAACACTTGAAGTCGAGGCAATAATGGAGGAGGGCGTTGTAAGAACAGTTGCAATGGGGAATGTCTTTGGGTTGGCGCGCGGTATGAAAGCAAAAAACACAGGAAAACCAATTTCAGTCCCGGTCGGTGAAAAAACCTTGGGTCGAATTTATAATGTTTTAGGTGAGCCAGTCGATGAGGCAGGCCCAACCAAAACGACCGAAGTAGCGCCGATTCATGCTGAAGCGCCGCGCCTTGTTGATCAATCAGTTAATCAGGAGCTTTTCGAGACAGGAATCAAGGTAATAGACTTGATTGCCCCATTTATTAAAGGTGGAAAAGTGGCTATATTTGGAGGGGCAGGAGTCGGCAAAACCGTCCTTATCCAAGAAATGATTCATAATGTGGCCAAGGAGCATCAAGGTGTATCTGTCTTTACAGGAGTTGGAGAGCGAACCCGTGAAGGAAATGATCTTTGGACCGAAATGAAAGAAACAAAGGTAATCGATAAGACAGCCTTAGTTTTTGGTCAGATGAATGAGCCTCCAGGGAACAGACTAAGAGTCGCACTATCAGGAGTCACAATGGCGGAATACTTTAGGGATAAGAAAAAAATGGATGTTCTTTTATTTATTGACAATATCTTTAGATTTGCACAGGCCGGATCGGAAGTCTCTGCCCTTTTAGGCCGTATTCCATCGGCCGTAGGCTATCAGCCGACTTTAGCTTCGGAAATGGCCGCATTACAAGAAAGAATCACATCAACAAAACGAGGCTCAATTACATCAATTCAAGCTGTATATGTACCAGCTGATGATTACACGGATCCAGCTCCGGTGACAACCTTTTCTCACCTTGACGCCTCAATTACCTTGGAAAGATCGCTGTCTGAGCAGGGACTATATCCAGCAATTGACCCATTAACTTCAACGTCAAGGGCTCTTGATGAAGATATAGTCGGTAAATTACATTACCAAGTGACAAGAGATGTCCTAAAAACTTTACAAAGATATAAGGATTTACAGGACATTATAGCCATCCTTGGGATGGAGGAGCTATCAGATGAAGATAAATTAGCCGTGTCAAGAGCAAGAAAAATCCAAAAATTTTTAACTCAGCCGATGTCAGTCGCTGAGCCATTTACAGGCAGACCTGGGAAGTACGTAAAAATTGAAGATACTGTCCGTGGATTTAAAGAAATTCTCGATGGAAAGCACGATAGTAAACCAGAAATGAACTTCTATATGGTTGGAAGCATTGAGGAAGTAAAATAACATGCTGAAGCTAAAAATTATTACACCACGAAAATTAGTCAAGGAAATTGATGTAGAATCAGTGACGGTCCCAACCGCCTCAGGCGAAATTACTATTTTGCAAAGACATGCAAATCTTTTTTCTTTATTAATCGAGGGAATTGTCAAAATAAAAGAGGACAAGAAAGAAGAATTTATGGCGATTGGCGGAGGGTACCTACAGACTGATGGACGCGGAGTCACCATACTTGTGTCTAAGGCATATGGACAAAATGACATAAATGAAGGTCAGATTAATAAAGCCTATGATGAAGCAAAAAAAATAATTAAAACAACCAAAGATCAAGCACAAAAAAATGAGGCTGTCGCCATGATGAGAAGAGCGATTATAGACACAAAGCTGCTTAAGAAGAGAAGACACAATCCCCTTTAAAATGTTAAAATAAACAAATCCGACAAATAAACAAATAAATGATCTAATTTATTTATTTGATTATTTGTTTATTTAATTATTATGCCCCTTATAATCGTTGAGTCACCAACCAAAGCTAGAACTTTCAACAGGATCCTTAAACAAGATAAAGGCAACTATTTTGTGTACGCCACAATGGGCCATATTAGAGATTTACCTTCAAATACTATTGCAATTAACTATGAAAATAATTTTGAACCAAACTACATAATAATTGACAAAAAACAAAAAGTTGTAGATCAATTAAAAAAGCTAAGTACTGAACATGACGAAATTATTCTTGCAACAGATTTAGATCGTGAAGGAGAATCCATCTCTTATCACGTGGCATATCTTCTTGGAAAAATAGATGAAAAATGGCCGGAAATAAATATTAAGGACAAAAAACTAAAAAGAATCGTTTTTCACGAAATAACGAGCAATGCGCTCAAAGAAGCTCTCAACAATCCTTCAGCCCTAAGAATTGATCTCGTAAAAGCTCAGCAAGCAAGGCGAATACTTGATAGAGTTGTAGGATATGAGCTTTCACCAGTACTATGGAAGAAAACTGGAAAAAATTGGCTATCGGCCGGAAGAGTTCAGACCGTCGCACTAAGAATAATCGTTGAAAGAGAAAAAGAAATTAAAAACTTTAAACTCGAAGATTACTTTCAAATCTATGGCCAGTTTACAAAAGGACACCCCCGGGGTGTGACTCAAGTAAAACCTGAAATACACCCCGGGGGTGAACAGACTATCAAGGCAAAGCTAATTTCAAAGGACAGCGTTAACTATGAACAAAAGCAGACTCTAACCCTTTTTTCAGGAGAGTACACATATACCAAAACGTCTCTAATTAAGGAAAATGTTGATGGGGTGAAAGGCGATCTTGAAAGCGATAGTTATAATGTTTCGCAAATTGAAGAAACTCCGATCAAGAGATACCCTCCACCGCCATTCACAACTTCGTTACTACAACAGGATGCGTTCTATAAATTTGGATTTTCTTCTAAAATGACGATGCATCTTGCCCAGAACCTCTATGAACGGGGACTTATAACTTACCATAGAACTGACTCTTTCAATCTATCATCTTCTTTTGTGTTTAAAGCAAAAGACTTTATTGTAAAAACTTACGGTGACGCATACGCGCTTGAAAAGCCAAGAGGTTTTAGGACGAAATCAAGAAGTGCTCAGGAAGCTCATGAAGCGATAAGACCAACCAAACTAGAGCCTACTGCTAAAACTAAAACAGAACTAACGACCAATCATAAAAAATTATATTCATTAATTTTTAACCGTGCTGTTGCAACTCAAATGAAAGAAGCGGAAATTAATTCCATCAAAGTTTCAATATTAGGAAAAAAAGGCTACCTGTTAGTTTCCGAAACAGAACAAATTATCTTTGACGGCTTTTTTAAATTACTAAATCCGAAGTTTGCGGACAGTCGCAAAACCAAGCCTGGATTAAACAAGGGAGATGAAATTAAATTAGCAAGTCTTGAAGTCGAAGAGCTAAAAACTAAAGCCCCGCCACGTTTTAATGAAGCGTCATTAATCCGAATACTTGAAGAAAAAGGAATTGGAAGGCCTTCAACTTATGCTCCAATAATTTCCTTAATTCAGCAGAAAAATTACGTAGAAAAAGATGGCCGCTACTTTATCCCAACCCCGTTAGGTGGTGTAATCTGCGATTATTTGGTCAAGTCTTTCAAAAATCTTTTTAATTTGGACTTTACTGCCAATATGGAGGAGTCGCTTGATAAGGTGGCAGAAAACAATATGGATTTCATTGCTTTACTTAAAGACTTTTATTCACCCTTTAAAATTGACTTAGATATCGCTAAAAATGACACGTCAACCATTACCGTTGAAGATAAATTCGAGGGTATTTGCCCACAGTGCAAGTCAAATTTAGTCAGTCGATTTTCGAAATTTGGCAAATTTATCGCGTGTTCTTCATATCCTAAATGCAAATATACAAAATCAATACTTAAAGTAGTAAAAGGAAAATTATGTCCAAAAGATGGAGGAGAGATAGTTGTCCGTTTTAGTAAAAATAGGAAGAGATTTTATGGCTGCTCTAACTATCCAAAATGTAATTTTTCAGCCTGGACACTCGCACAAATTGATCAAACAAATAATACCAATCCGACCAATAATCCAATAAATGAAAGTAATAATCAAATAAACAAATAATGAAATAAATGTTAAAATTCTTAAATGATTAAATATTTCGGTTTTTCATTGTTTATTTAACTATTAATTGGAATTATTGGTAATATTGGTTAATTAAAAAATTTTATATGAAGTATATCTTTATTTCAGGTGGAGTAATTTCTGGAATTGGTAAGGGGATTACTGCGGCCTCAGTTGGCTTTTTGCTTAAAAAGTGTGGATATAAAGTCGCCCCAATAAAATTTGAAAACTATCTAAATGTTGACGCCGGCACGATTAACCCGATCGAACATGGAGATCCCTTTCTTTGTGCAGATGGCACGGAAACTGATATGGATATTGGCACGTATGAGAAATTTTTAGATGAGGAAATGGGGAAAGATAATTTTGTCACGATGGGGCAAATTTATAAAACCGTCATTGATCGTGAACGTAATTTTGGATATAAGGGTGAGGATGTCGAAGCGATCCCCCACATTACTAATGAAATTATTTCAAAAATTAACAATTTAGGAAAAAAGGCTAAAGTTGATATTATTATTATTGAACTTGGAGGGACGGCTGGTGAATACCAAAACGTTTTTTACTATGAAGCGTCACGGCAGCTAACATTAAGGCAACCTGACAACGTAATTCATATACATGTATCTTACGTCCCAACACCTAAGCATTTAGGTGAACCAAAAACTAAACCGACTCAACTGTCGGTTAGGACACTAAACTCGATGGGCATACAACCAGATTTTATTGTTGCAAGAAGCGATCTATATATTGATAAAAGAAGAAGAGATAGGTTTGCCTTATTTTGCAATGTTCAGCCAGAAAATATAATTTCAAATCCTGACGTAAGGAATCCGCTTGAAGTTCCTTTAATTTTAGAAGAACAAAAATTAAGCGAAAAAATCTTAAAGAAATTAAAATTAAAAATAGTTAAACCGAATTTGGATTCGTGGAAATTATTTTTAGAAAAAGTCTATGCAAAAAAAGGTCCGAAAATTGAAATTGTGATAGTAGGGAAATATTTTGGTACCGGTGATTACCAACTTAGAGATTCCTACGCGGCTCTTTTAGATTCACTAGACCACGCTTCATGGAGCGCAGATGTTGATCTAAAAATCCGATGGTTAAACAGTGAAGATGTTGAAAAAAAAGGAACTTCTATAATAGGGGAGCCCGATGGGATTATTGTTCCAATCGGATGGGGAGCGCGGGGAGTCGAGGGCAAGATAGCGTCAGCCGGGTACGCAAGAACTAAAAAAATACCATACCTTGGGCTATGCTATGGAATGCAGCTCGCCAGTGTTGAATTCGCCCGAAACGTCGTCGGACTTAAGGATGCAAATACTACAGAAGCTGCTATCAAAACCGAAAATCCAATAATTCACAGCATTCCCTTTGACCCTAAGTATCAAAAAATTAAAGGAGATGGAACAAGTATGAGACTCGGCACATTTGATTGCGTGCTCAAAAAAGGCACTCACACATATGAAATTTACGAAAAATCTAACTCATTTAAAGATAAAAGCAAGAATTTAATTTCAGAACGACACAGACATCGCTTTGAATTTAATAATGATTATAGAAAAATGCTCGTTGATAAAGGTTTAGTAATTTCAGGAGTTAGCCCGGATGATTTTTTTGTCGAAATGATCGAATTACCCAAGACAATCCATCCCTTCTTTATCGGTACTCAAGGGCATCCAGAATACAAAAGTCGACCACAGAAACCTCACCCAATCTTTGTAGCCTTTTTGAAGGCTTGTAAAAACAAGAATTAACTGATAAAATTAAAAACCATGGCAAACTCTTTTAAATATAAAGAAATTCAATATAAGGTCGGCGATACGCTTTCTATAAACTATAGAATTAAGGAAGGCGATAAAGAAAGACTCCAACTTTTTAAGGGAATACTAGTCAAAATTAAAGGAGACTCTGAAGCTACTCGGATGATTACAGTAAGAAAAATGTCTAAATCTGGAATCGGAATTGAAAGAATAATTCCCCTCTCGTCCCCATTTATTGCGACTATGAAACTTGATAAGAAATCAAACTATAAAAAAGCCAAGCTCTACTTCATTCGAAATCTTTCTGAGCAGGAATTAAAATCCAAGCTATATCAGGTAAAGAAAGTCGTCAAAAAAACAAATAAAACTACTAAAAAATGAGCCTTTATCGAAAAGATTTAGGTGCTTCAGGTGAAAAAATTGCCGGGAACTACTTAGTGGTAAATAAATTTCAAATTTTAAAAAAAAACTTTCGTTCAAAGTTTGGAGAAGTCGATATTATTGCCAAAAAGAATAATTGTATATATTTTATTGAAATTAAAACACGCTCTAATGATCGATATGGAAAACCTTATGAAGCTGTAACAAACCAAAAAATTTCACATCTTCAAAAAGCTGCCGATTACTTCTTATTGAAAAATCCGTCAAAAGACCTTAAACTGAAACTAGCTGTAGTTTCAATTCAGCTTGATATTAATGAAATTAAATTTTTTGAAATATAAAGAAAGGGGTGATAAATTAAATAATGCTTGAACTAGTAAATTCAATATTGGTCGATTTCTTCCAAAAATTAGGAGGGTATTTACCTAGTTTATTAGGCGGACTTATTATATTAATAATCGGCCTTTTAATAGGAGGTATTGTAAAACATGTCATTATGTCTGTTTTGGCCTTTTTGAAAATAGAAAATATTTTTGAAAAAGCACGTCTTTTTAAAAAGCAGGAAGTAAAAATTTGGGAAGAAGTATTAGTTGAAATACTTAAATGGGCTTTGATAATCGTCTTTTTAATCCCAGCTCTTGAAGTTTGGGGTTTGAGACAAGCTACTCAAGTTTTGAATCAATTCCTTTTTTACCTACCAAACGTGATAGTAGCTGTAGTAATCGCATTTGTTGGATTATTAGCCGCTAATTTAGCCGCAGACTTAGTAAGACATAGCATAAGAACGGTGAGATCATCCTCAGCTAATGGATTAGCCGTATTTACTAAATGGGCGATCAATTTTTTCACAGTTTTGGTCGTACTTAACCAACTTGGGGTAGCTCAAGATTTAGTAAGAATTCTTTTTACAGGAATAGTCGCCATGTTATCTCTAGCTGGTGGTCTAGCTTTCGGACTTGGAGGCAGGGATACCGCTCAGGAACTATTGGAAGAATTAAAAAAGAAACTTAAGTAAGCGTAGTTCTTTGGGAAGGTATAAAGGTTATATAGAAACCGTATTGTTGTGGTAAAATTATCGATTATAAGCTGAGAACACTAGCCGCGGTGAAGGAATGTTAAACTGGGAGTTTGCGATCTTAAGCAAGTCGAAGGGGAGCAATTACTCCCAGTTAATCCCGCCGTTGGCGGGAGCGTAAAAGAAGGCAATTTAACATAAAGGTGTATTTGAAATAAACAAGCCGCGGTGGTGGAATGGCATACACGCAGGACTTAAAATCCTGTGACCTCACGGTCGTGAGCGTTCGACTCGCTCCCGCGGCACATTATAATCTGTTAACGAATTTATGAGTTTACAGATTCTATGCCCTCCGGTAATCGCTCTTTGAGACGCTGAGCGGATAGCGATCGGAGATCATTAGTCTCAAAGTAAGATATGGAGGGCTTATGATTTTTACCTGGATAGCTCAGCGGTATACGTCTTCGCTGAAGCTTCGACGGACAAGGAGCAGCTGTTTTTGCTTGTCCCACGAAGCCCGGAGGGCAAAGTGGGATAAACAGCAAGATAAAATACGTTTAAAATAATTATATATTAATTGAAATCGTTTGCCTGCTTAGCTCAGCGGTAGAGCAGCTGTTTTGTAAACAGCAGGTCGTCAGTTCAAATCTGACAGCAGGCTCTATATTATCAAAAGCTCATTGAATTAACCGA